>NZ_JAEHBK010000030.1:0-45566 GCF_016483685.1 Bacillus cereus group sp. N8
TCTTTAAAAAGATACAATCTTCTATTTATATTATATAGCAAATGCAGACAAAGTGTACAATCATGATTTTCTTTTTAGCTCTTCTTCTAATTCTTCTACTTGCTGTAATGTATCTCCTTTTATTAACGAGAAATCTGTTATATCTTCAACTCCTACCTGGAATTCTCTCTTTTTTATTTTTGTTAATTATCATAAAATTACCAATATTAATCTACTATTTAATAATAATATTTGATATTATATAAAAGTAGATTTTAATGGAATTTTCATCTAATATATTTTTGGTTAAAATAATTTTTCATACAAGGAGATTAACCATATTGAATATCATCGTGACTCCAGAATTATTAGAATCTTCCGTTAACAAGTTTAAAAGTGCTCAAGAGCAAGCACAAGTACAATTTACTAACCTTCGACAAGATATCTCATATCTTGAATCAATTTGGTATGGTTCTACCAAAGAAAAATTTTATTATGATTTTCAACAATCTAGCCAAGTAATGAATAAATATATTCACTGCCTTCAACAGATTGAAATTCAACTAAAAAGAGCGGCCGAAAAATTCAGAAAAGTAGATAATGAAACAGGAGCTGAGTTATCTACAAATGAGGGAAGTTTGCTCGAATCTCTCAAAAAGGGATTGATGACCTCATTATCTCCCACCGTTAAATTAGGTATAATGGCAGGTGTATTAAATGTTCTTCCTAACAAAAAAAGAAATGATTTAGTGGATATCGTCACTCGTAAATGGGTTAATGGTAAGGCAGGAGAAATATGGAATAAATTAATTCCCTTAAAAGACTTTTCAACATTAGAAAAAACTGCTGCATCATTAGGGAAATTAGATAAATCTTTTTCCCAATGGCTATTAACTCGAAATATAATAAATGATTCCTTTGATATAACCTATTTAACCAAAAATCTTTTCGAAAATGAAATAGCAAAAC
Source organism: Bacillus cereus group sp. N8 (assembly GCF_016483685.1). Classification (NCBI taxonomy): domain Bacteria; kingdom Bacillati; phylum Bacillota; class Bacilli; order Caryophanales; family Bacillaceae; genus Bacillus; species Bacillus cereus group sp. N8. The sequence continues at coordinate 949 of NZ_JAEHBK010000030.1, forward strand.
TAATAAAAGATTAATCCTTTCAGATGGGAGTATATTTATATTGAATAAACAACAGCATTCTAGCAAAAAAAAAGAAGGCTTTTTCGAAAATAGGATATTACCTATCATCACTGTTCTTTCAGGTGTCATTCTACTAGTGTACAAAGGGTTAGAATTTATTTCAAAGTATGTATTAATTTTAATCTTATTTACCCTAATTATTGCTTCGTTATACTTATTGTTTATGAAAGAAATAGTTGGTGCTGCTATTGGATTCATTTTTGCATCCCTTGGGTATTATATGTATAAAATCATTTTTAAACAAAAAAAAGAAATGACGCATAAACAAATCATAAAGAGGTAATTTAAAAGAGAATGTTTTTACGCATTCTCTTTTATATACTTATATGGAATTGCCTCTACAAATTTTTCTAATCGATTTACATTTTCCGTTAATGCACCTTTCACAAGAGAGAAATCTGTATTTAGTTCTTCTTTTTTTTCTTTAAAAAATGAAGACTTTTGTACATTTAATTCAGCCATCTCTTCTCCCCCTCTTTAAAAAGATACAATCTTCTATTTATATTATATAGCAAATGCAGACAAAGTGTACAATCATGATTTTCTTTTTAACTCTTCTTCTAATTCTTCTACTTGCTGTAATGTATCTCCTTTTATTAACGAGAAATCTGTCGTATCTTCATTGTCTTCTTTAAAAAAATCATTGTCATAATCTTTTATCACTACAATCACCTCTACGTGCTAGTGTAGGAATGATTGTCCGATTTTATTCAACTTTTTCCGATTTATTCCGAATTTATGTATAAAAGAGTAGGACAGAAAATTCTGTCCTACTTACTAAAATAACTATGATGTATAGTTAAATTATATACATTTTCAAAATCTCGATCTTGCAGGTTATTTTTCTTCCCATCAATAACAATGAAAACATCACTTACTATTTTTGCTGGTATAATCCCAACGTTTTCTATTTGAACAGCTTTTTGCTCATTCAACTGTTCAACGTGTTCTACGGGAACAATAATACTAAATTGCGAGCGAATACCACGAAAGTTTGTATTTAATTCCTTCGCGGCTTCAAAAACAACAATTTTCGCACCAACCTTTTCCCCATATGAATCTAAAAATGCATTTAAGCTTTTTGTATATTCCTCTTCTGTATGCCATTCCATCGTACCGAATACTGCTGGATTAACATTTTGAATAATTGTCGTGTATATTTCTCCTCTTGCTTTAGAAGCAATTAATGACCGTTTTATCGATTGAACAGTCTTGCCGATATCACTAAATTTCGCTCCCCATATTTCTGAAATATTAGGTGTTAAAATAAATGCGATATCAACGAAAATAACCATTGCAGTGAACATTAAAAGATTTTTCCAGAGGGTTAAATCAATTCCTTTTATCATGAAATATACGGTGACTGATATTATAAACAACCCATACCAGGTCTTTCTAATACGTTGCTTTTTCTCCTCGTATAACTCTTCGTTTCTCCAGTAAAAGAAAACAAGTACTAGAAAAACGATTGCTAAAATAAATAAGCCGATTCGAATGTTAGAGATCACCAATCACATCACCCTCCATTCAAAAACTACTCACGATATCATTACATGCACAAGCAGCTCTCTTTATGACAAAAGACGTGGACAAGCTTCTAAATTTAGCAATATCGCATATACATTAGAAGGTACCACGTCTTTTTATCATGAATCTACATTGTATATGTAGACAAGCACGCGTTACAAATTTTCATGTTAAAAAGAAATATGTTTCGGAATTTCCCCTTCAGGTACTTCTCCATCAATACTTAAGTAATAATGACGAATCGGACGTAAATTTTCGTCTAATTCATAAACAAGCGGAATGCTAGTTGGAATATTTAATGAAACCACTCCATCATTTGAAAGGTTGTCTAAGTATTTCACTAGCGATCGAATTGTATTACCATGAGATGAAATAATTACTTTCTCACCACTTCTTAATGACGGTGCAATTTCTGAATGCCAATAATTAAGCACTCGTTTCTCCGTATCCTCCAAACATTCAGTTAATGGGAATTCATCTTTTTGAAGTGTTTTATATCTTGGATCGTTCGCTTCATATCTAGGGTCATCTTCAGTAAGAGCAGGTGGCCTTACATCAATGCTTCTTCTCCAAATATGAACTTGTTCTTCTCCATATTTTTTTGCAGTTTCTTCTTTATTCAATCCTTGTAGTGCGCCATAATGTCTTTCATTTAGTTTCCACGATTTATGTACAGGCACCCAAGTAAGATCCATTTCATGCAGCACAATCCTTAAAGTTCGGATTGCTCGTTTTAATACAGATGTGTAAGCAACATCGAAAGTATAACCATTTTCCTTTAATATTGCTCCTGCTTCTCTTGCTTCACTTAATCCATTCTCTGATAAATCTACATCAGTCCATCCAGTAAAGCGATTTTCAAGATTCCATAAACTTTGTCCGTGACGAATAAGTACAAGTTTTATCCTTATTATTCCCCTCTCGGAAATGTGGATTTTTTTGTTCCATCGCGTACACGTATAAAGTATCTAGTAATGTAACTTTTTATCCATTCACTCTATGATTTATCCATAGTTGCCAAATGCATGGATAAAATTTGTTCTTTTTCAAACTATAAAAACAGATATATTTTCTCATTATTTTTGATCGACTGGTATTTCCCGTTTCGATATCCAAGCATCAAAACCTGATCGGCTATTTGCCATTTCATTCATAACTTGATGCCAATTTTCTTCGCATGATTCACCAAATTTTGAAAAAATAGCATCCATTTGCATCCTTTGAACATCGCTCAGTTTTTTCTCTAAATCTGTACCTTCTTCTGTTAAAGATAACTGTTTCACACGGCGGTCATGTGTAGCTTCATTACTCTCAATTAAATTCTTTTCCACAAGTTGTCGTAATGGTCCGTGTAGAGCTTGTTTACTTATTTCTAGCAGTGATAATAACTCATTTACACTTATCCCTGGAAAACGTGCAATAAAAAATAAAATTCGGTGATGTACTCGTTGTATACCGTACTCTTTTATAATTTCATCTGGCTTTTCAGTAAATGTTTTATATGCAAAGTAAAATAATGCTAATGCCTCATTCATCTGTTCTTCTTTATGCTGTGTCATCTACTTTCCCCCTGTATGTAAATTATACCACAATCTAGTATTGAATATTTTAATCAACGCATTAGAACTTATTTAGTTTATTGAAACATTCATTGCATAATTAGGAGATGATTCATTTGGAAAAACAATATACTGTAAGTACATATTTATTGGATAGACTACACGAATTAGGAATTGAACATATATTTGGGGTTCCTGGTGATTATAATCTCGCCTTTTTAGATGATGTAGTAGCACATGAAAATTTAAAGTGGATTGGCAATTGTAATGAATTAAATGCGGCATATGCTGCAGATGGATATGCTCGCATAAAAGGAATCGCTGCTCTTATTACTACTTTCGGTGTCGGAGAATTAAGCGCCATTAACGGTATTGCTGGCTCATATGCAGAAAACGTGCCAGTTATAAAAATCACGGGTACTCCACCAACAAAAGTAATGGAAAATGGAGCAATCGTCCATCATACGTTAGGCGATGGAAAGTTCGATCACTTTTCCATTATGTATCGAGAAATCACTGTGACACAAACAAATGTAACACCTGAGCATGCTGCTGGGGAAATTGACCGTTTTTACGTGCATGTTGGAATGAAAAAATGCCCTGTTCATATTAATTTGCCGATTGATGTGTATAATAAACCCATTAATAAACCTACAGAACCAATTTTATATAAACCGATTTTAAGTAATAAAGAAGCATTGGACAAAATGCTTCTACATGCCACTTCAAAAATAAATAACGCCAAAACCCTGTAATTTTAGCTGATTTTGAAGTAGATCGATTTCACGCTAAATAAAATTTACATCAATTCGTAGAAAAAACTGGGTTTCCTATCGCGACGTTAAGTATGGGAAAAGGAATATTCCCAGAAAAACCCCCTCAGTTTAAAGGGGTTTATACTGGTGATGTAAGTTCTCCGTATTTGCGAAAGAGAATTGATGAATCTGATTGTATTATTAGTATTGGTGATGGTTCTTTCCAAGTAACTGCCCAAGAGTTATCAACTATACTACGTCAAAATTTGAAACCGATTATATTTTTAATCAAGAACAACGGATACACTGTTGAACGTGCAATTTACGGCCAAAACGAATCGTATAATGACATACAAATGTGGTATTACACAAAACTCGCAAACGTATTCGGATTAGAAAAAAAAGTCTAACATGTAAGGTGGAAAATGAAATAGAGTTAGCAGAAGTCTTAACGAATATAACTTTAAATAAGAATCAACTTATCTTTATTGAAGTTGAAATGAGCCAAGCCGATCAGCCTGAATTGTTAGCTAAACTTGGAAAAAGATTCGGCCAGCAAAATTCTTAATATAAAAGCATAACCTAATTATACAATTGGTAGTGTAAAACTTGTTTTGAGAATAGTTTCGACACTCAAAATACATAAGGAAAAGGATGGAAAGCACCATCCTTTTCTATTTTAAGAGCCGTCTTCGACTAACGCCCCGTATGACAAGCAAAAATTCTTAATCCATCTTTACCTTTATAGCTTTTGTCGCAATAAAGGTTTTAATATGCTTATCTAATATCCTTGTTCCACCAAAATCATCCTCATAAAAACCTGTTATAACAAAACCAGCTTCAACTTGGCCTTGGATTTGGTCTTCTAGAGTATGCGCATATTCTATTGTTTGATTTGAATCGATGTAATCTTGAACTTCATCCTCTGGTAAATAATCCAATGTTGATGAAGGAATTGAATGTTTAACATCAAGAATACCTTTTTGTTCTTGGTTATCATCAAAAATCCATAGTAACGGATTTGTAAATCCAGAAATAAGAATACCTTTATTCTTTAAAACCCTAGAAACTTCATTCCATACAAGATGAATATCTTTTACAAACAAATTAGAAACAGGATTTACAACAATATCAAAATATTCATTCTCAAAATCACTAAGGTCTGACATATCTCCTTGTACTGTTTTTAAAGTCAAACCATCCCGTTTTGCTACCTTTTCATCTTGTTCCAATTGCTTCTTAGATATATCAGTAACTGTTACATCTGCTCCAGCAGCAGCTAGAACTGGTGCTTGTTGTCCGCCACCTGATGCTAAGCAAAGTATCTTTAATCCATCTAATGACTTTGGAAACCACTCTCTAGGAACTGATTTTTCCGTAGTCACTGTAATCTCCCATTCACCTGATTTGCTTTTCTCAATAACCTCGCTACTTACAGGCTGCGTGTATCTAGAACCTTCTTCAACCTTCTTATCCCATGCATTACTGTTTTGTTGTGTAATATCCATTGTGATTAGTCCTCCTAACAATCTAGTTGCATTTTATGTGTAAGCTTATTAACTATTTATGCTTTCCTTTTTCTATTAACCCGCCTGATAGTTAATACATAGTTGTCTATATTTATATTAACAGATAAATATTAATAATCACTAAAAATTCTAAAAAGACACAAAATTACACATCCATTCCATTCATTTAAAATAATCGTAGAATTGGTAAGTTTTAAACAACTCACTTCCACATAAAAAAAGCATTCCAAACCTGTTGACAGTTGGAACGCTTTTTTATGTTATTTAATTTTTCAAGATTTTAACTAAATCCATTAAACAAATACGCTACGCTTTTTCTTTTTTATTCAGCAAGAGTTAACTGCCAAGATACACCATACTTATCATTTAACCAGCCAAACTTTTTACTAAACGGATAAGAACCTAAAGGCATAAGAGTTGCTCCATCCTGCGCTAGTTTATGAAAGACCGTTTCAATCTCTTCTTCTGTCCCACAAGTTACATAAAGAGACATAGCTGGAGTGAATGTAAAATTATGATTTACATAGCTATCAATACACATAAACTCTTGGCCATTTAGCGTAAAAGTTGCATGAATTACGGTTCCCTCTTTACCAGGTCCATTTTCATCGTAGCGAGAAATACTTACAATTTCTGATTGATCAAATAGCGACGTATAAAAATTCATCGCTTCCTCAGCTTTGCCCTCAAACATTAAAAACGTAGTAATTTTTTGATTTGTGTTACTCATATGGAGACAGCCCCTTGTTATGTATTTATGTAAAACATACACCGGCTAACAAAAACCGAACGTATATTCTTGTAAATGTATTGTCTATAAAAACGATGAGTTTGTCAATTATCTACTTCCTTATTTCTTCTTAAATAATGCTGTCCAAAGAAATGACTCTCCAATCATAGTATTTGGTTGTTCAATTTGTTTCATCTTCCTAATTTCAATCACTTCAAACTCTTTAAATATCTCCCTTAATTTTTCATCCGAATAGGCAAGACCACCTTGTAAACTCCAACCTCTATATACGTCCCAATCTGTTATTTCTGATCCATTTCGCTCATCTAAATCACCTGCTGCAAAACATGTTAATCCGAAATAACCACCCGATTTCAATGAGTTTTTAATTAAATCCACATAATGTATCCTTCTATGTGGTGGAATATGATGTAAACAACCCGAATCGTATACAAAATCAAATTCATTTTGAACCTCTAAATTAAAAATTGAATCACAAATAAAGTGAATTCCTATTCCTTTTTCTAATGCCCTCTCTTTCGCCCAATTAATGCCTTCTATAGATAAATCCACTGCTGTTACATCAAATCCTTCAGTCACTAAATAAATTGCATTTCTTCCTGGGCCACATCCAAGTTCCAGCACTTTCCCTTTGGAAACCCATCCTGTTTCTATATATGAAACCAGATTCTCATCCGGAACATTTTCAAAAAACGGAACATCTTTTTCTCTATTCGCATAAAATTCATTCCAAAATGGTTCTGCCGATCTTAATAATGAATCGAGCATTTTAGTAATATCTTCTTGAGTATGCAAAGTTTCACTTTTCATTTATATCCCCCTAAATTTAATAGTCAGAAAATTATTATAAATATTATTGAACTTTCAAGCAAAGAAAAAACTCCTATACCCAATAGGAGTTTTTGTCTTTAAAATCCAAGTACAGCTAACCATTTTAACAACTTCTCTTCTCGCGCTTTTAAATCATCGTTCCTAAGCTTACCTAACTGTATTTCACTAACAATTTCACCGTCTGCCATAAAAAGAACTCTTTCTGTTTTCGCTGCTACCTTTACATCATGAGTTACTAACATAATAGTCGTTCCATCACGGTTAATATTTAATAATATTTGCATTACTTCTTCTGTTGATTTTAAATTTAGAGCACCAGTCGGCTCATCTGCAAAAATAACATTTGGATTATTAATAAGCGCTCTACATATAGAGACCCTTTGTAATTGCCCTCCAGATACTTCGGTTATATAATGAGACGCTATATCACTTATCCCCATTTTCCCCATTAGCTCCAGAGCACGTTGATTTACTATTTTCTTACTCTCACATTTCGCTAAATATGCAGACAAAATGATATTATCAAATAGATTCAAGTTTCTAAGAAGGTTGCTCTGCTGAAAAATAAATCCTATTTCAGTAAGGCGCAATTTGGCTAACGCTTCTTCTTTCATACAAGATATTTCTTTACTACCAATTTTCACACTTCCTGATGACATTTGATCCATTCCACTAATATTATATAGTAACGTCGATTTCCCAGAACCAGAAGGCCCCATAACCGATACAAATTCTCCCTCATAAACCTCTAAATCTATATTTTTTAGCACGTGATAATTTGCATTTCCATCTATTGAATATGTTTTGTTTAATTGCCTTACTTCTAAATTTTTTTTCAAGTGATACACCCCTACTCCCCATTTGACTTTACATCGTTTGTTTGCTTCATAGTAAAACTACTGAAAATTGTTGTTGCAGTCACAGATATAAATAAAATAGCTGGACATATTACATAAGAAACGATGGGATTTACGACAAACTTTATATGAGCTGCTCCCATAAATGAGCCTAACCAACTTACTAACATTTCACTAAGTGTAGCAGCTATACATGTCCCTGTCACAATGCCTAATAATACAATGACGATAGAACGTGTTATATACTGTATACGAATATCTTTTCTAGAAAAACCAATACTTTTCATTATTAATATTTGGGAGGAGTCTTTTGCTAATAACATTTTAAAAAACATCGCAGTAATTAAAACTGATATCAATATCGCAATCAAAATAGCCACTTGAGTCACGAGTCTTAATTGTTTAATTGTCTCTCCTAAAGTTTGCGTTAAATAATCATCCGTATCTGTTATTTTTGCAGAATTAAAATTTTGTTTATACTCCTTCACTTTTTCTTGCAGATTCACAGTAGGCTTCGTATCTACATTTACTACATACCATAATATATTTTCATTATTATTAGAAAAACTAGCTTTAGCTGTTTTCCCACCATTCGTTACATCTTGATACATACCACTAATCGTTAGTGTTTCTTCTTTCCCATCCACAAATAAAACGATATGATCCCCTACATTCTTTTTTAATTCATTTGCGTTCATATAAGAAAGAGCAATTTCATTTTCATTTTTTGGTGCCATACCTTGAATATAGTCTACTGGAAATTGAGTGAAGTCTCCTACTTCTATATTTAAGTTTTCATGTGTACCATCAGCGTTCACCATTTTAAATGTACTCGTTACAAATGCTGCATATTTTTCTACTTCTTCACCATTTCGTATATATGAAATTACATCCTTAAATCGTTTCTCTATATTTTCAGATTGCTGTAAATCTATTCGAATATCACTTTTTCCTGTTCCCATATAATTTACAAACTTCGGTGACTGAATCGTATACAAAAAGTTAACAGGTACAACAATCATGAACACGGCTATGATTAATACGATACTTACGCGATATAACTTAAATCGTTTTACTACATCTTGTATACCAATAAATATATTTACATTTGTAATATTAGTTTGAGAGAGAGAAAAAGAACTTTTTACCTTCCTCTTTCCTAGATTATCTTTTGATCGTAAAGCATCTATTGCTGTTATTCTCCTGAAATTCCGCAAAATGAGACGACAGAAAAGGATAACGGCTAGAAATAACAAAGCTGTGACTATTAATGGTACAACAAAATGTAAAACACTTGTATTTGCTGTCCCCATATAAAGTGAGATATTAGAGGTGAATATTTTTGAAACAAATAATGAAAGTATATATCCACATATACATCCGCTAGCAGAAATAACAACATATTTTGTTACATATAGTTTTTGAATATCTTTACTTTTAATGCCGATAGCTTTCATTACACCAATTTCCTGATAGTCTTCTTCCATTGAAGTAATAATCGTAAATCTAATACATAAAATTGCGATTATCATTAATAATGCACTTATTATGATAAGTACTGCAGCTATTATTCCATCTGTTAATGAATTGAGTGTTTTAAAGAGTGAATACGTAATAGAGGGACCTTTTTGAGGTAAGTTCGATGACTGGTATAGGTTTTCAAATTCATTTATTTTATCTACATCTGTTAGCTGGAATTCAATAAGATATTCGCTTTCTCCAAAATCCCCCTTTATTCTTTCGAAATCTTCATTGCTTATTACAAATCGTTTTGAACTAACAATTGATGGGTTCATTTGAACATCACGAACAAATGCTGAAATAGTAAATTCTAGTTCATTATTATTTTTAACAACCCATATTTTATCTCCAATATGCAAATTATATTTTTGCATATAATAAATGGGTACACCTATTTCCCCTTTCCTAACATCGACCACTTCATTATTCAAATTTAATAAAAAGTCAAAATTACTATTTTGTTTCACGAAGCTAATGTCCATTACACTATTATGTTCCGCTTGATTTTTCTTCTTTATAAAAATGTTGGTTCCATTTATTTGAACCATTTCAGCCGTTTGCTGTTTTTTTATAATAGGCGTTCTTTTAACAAATAAATCGATTGACTTTTGATTTATTTCTCCAGCATGCATTTGTACGAAATGCGGTGCGCTTGATACTTTAAACAATTGATCCATTGAATTCAATAGATTTATAACGTTACTTGAAGCACTAGCCATTAAAAGACTTGATAACATGATAAACATAAATAAAATGGTAATTATCATTTTATTTTGAGATAAATCTCGTTTTAACATTCTCTTAATCATATGAAGCTAGTTCCCTTCATTCCATAATATTTTCTTCGTCACTATCGCTATTATTATCATTATGAAACTAATTGCTAATATAGGTAAATAAATGTTCATACTGAATTCTTCAAACATAAAACCATAAACGACTTGCCCAATTGGCGCCATAAATTGAGATACTGCTATTATAATTGCCATTACTTTTCCTAGGTTTTCATTTGGTGTTTTCTTTTGGACTACAGTAATCACATAGATGGATACACTTGTCATGATCATTGCAATTAGAATAGAAGAAAGTATAAAGAGGATAAATGATGGATAGTATCCTAAATTAAGAATAAATGGCGTAACTGATAGTGTCATTGGTATTACTAATAAAGCTATTAAAAACATCCAGTAATACAGTGTTTTCATCTGTAGTTTTTTCGCAAAAAAACCTATTGATAATGCACCTAAAATAGTAGCAAAATCGATCAACCCCATTCCAATTCCATACCAAGTATCGCTACTTTCCATTGTTATTCTTATAATAATTGGAGCACCAACTACAAATAGCGGTGTTAGTATTAAATTTAGTAATGCGGCTAAAAGCATAGATTTCAAAATAAATGGTTGTTTTAAAACGTATATAAACCCTTCTTTCATATCCTTTACAATTGTCGGTATGATATGGCTTTCTTGCGCTCTTTTTATAAAAGGTATTGTAATAAACAATTCTAAAATCGCAGATAAAAAGAAAGCGAAGCAACTTATTATTACGAGCATTTTCAAACCAATTATGCCGTACAATATTCCACCTAATACAGGCGCAACTATATTAGATAGTGCTTGCACACCATTTACGATACCGTTCGCTTGTTCTAACTTTTTCTCAGGAACTAATTGCGGAATACTTGCCATTACAACTGGTGAGTACATTGCACTAATAACTGCTAGTAAAAACATAATTGTCCCAATCAATATAATAGATACAGATCCAGTAAATAATAAAACTATAAAGCTTAATACAATCGCAGCGTTAATAAAATCAAAAATGACCATTACATTACGGCGATTGAAACGATCTGCTATCGCTCCGCCAACAGGGGCTAACAAAAACGGAATACTCGTAACAGCATATAATCCTGCGAATATATCAGCACGCCCTGTTATATCTAGCACATATAACGACAGAGCAAAACGTAAAAGTGTTGATCCTAAAATAGTAATAATTTGCCCACTCACCATTAAGTGAAAATCTTTCATCGAAGATTTTATACTTGCTGGCATCTTCATCACACCCTTCATTCAAATTTAGACCGACTGCCGGTCTATAATACCCAAACAGAAAAAAGCTATTTCTGTTTCATTAAAACCTCGATCATATAATCAAAGGATCCTTCTTTCGCTCCAACAGATACTTCCATCATTTTAATATAAGCTTTCGCTCTTCTCATCATTTCTTCCGGCTTCCACTGGAATAAACCTTCATCAAATATGACTTGTGCTGAAGAGAGTAATAATTCAATCGTTTCTTGTGGGTATGGTGTAGAAAATACGCCTTCATCGATTCCTTGTTCTAAAATTTCCGCTAAAACAGGAGATAAATGTATAATGGATTGTACTAAACTTTTTTGATGCATTTCTGCATTATTGGGTTGATGAAATTGTTCAATCATTTTATCTTTTATGTCACCTGATTTTGGCGATTGCTCCATTAAAACTCGAAATAACTTTTCTAAAACTGGGATATTTGGATTAGAGATGATTACTTTCGCTTTAGCAACATCCGCTTTAATAATCCTCATAATGATTTCATCCATCACTTCTTCTTTCGACTTAAAATAATGATAAAACGTCCCCTTTGCTATCCCTATCTCTTTTAAAATGTCATTTACTGTTGTTTTCGTATATCCTTTAGTAACAAATAAACGTTCAGCAGTTTCTAAAATTTCCTTTCTGCGCTCCTCATACTCCTTTACAATTCGCATTCAAGTTCCCCTTCCCACCAGACCGACTGTCGGTCTATTTAAATTATATGTTTAGTTAATAAAAAGTTTCCTAATTATTGTACATATACAACATCCTACTTTTGATTTCCTTTATGAATTCTTAATTTTTCAATTCGGTGAATGAAATTTTAAAAATTACTTCTGTGCACCACCCTTGTACTTATATCGACTTCATTGTATAAAAACAAAAAAGAGCCGCAACGCATTGCGACTCTTTTAGAATAATAACTATTTAACGGCCACGTCTTTGCTGACCTTGTTTTGTACTACTTTTCTTATTACTTGGCTTATTAAATGATCGATTGTTATCATTTCTCGAACTATTTCTTGAATCGTTTCTTGGACCACCTTTTGAACCACTTCTAGAACCTTCACGGCTATCTCTTTGACGATATTGACCTGATTTCTTTGGAGCCGGCTTTGGTAACGGTTTTCCATTTTCATCAACACGTTTTATCTTCGGTTGTTCAATTATTTCTCTTTTCAGTGGTGCACCAAGCGTTTTTTCAATTTCTTCTAAATGTTTTTCATCTTTCGCTGCAACGAATGTAATTGCAAGACCTGATCCACCTGCACGTCCTGTTCGGCCAATGCGGTGAATATAGCTTTCTACATCTTCTGGAATATCAAAGTTAAATACGTGCGTTACACCATCTACATCAAGTCCACGAGCTGCTACATCAGTCGCAATTAAGTACTGAATTTTAGCTTCGCGGAAACTCTTCATAACTCTTTCACGTTTCGCTTGAGGTATATCACCATGAAGTTCAGCACAATTATAACCTAGTCCTTTTAAATTATCATAAAGCTTACTTGCTCTAACCTTTGTACGACAGAAAATAACAGCTAAAAATGGCTGATCACGATCCATAACAAAACGAAGTGCATCTGGCTTTGCACGATCTGTCGTCTCAATGACACGCTGTTCAATTGTATCTACCGTTACTTCTTCACTTTGTACTTGAATCATTTGCGGCTCATCCATATAACGTTTCGCCAATTTTTTAATATCTTTTGGCATCGTTGCTGAGAATAGCATCGTTTGTTTACTATCAGGTGTCTCATCTAAAATATCTTCAATATCATATAAGAAACCGAAATAAAGCATTTGATCAGCTTCATCTAGTACAATCGTTGAAAGATTACTTAAATCAATTGTTTCACGTCGTATATGATCTAATAGTCGTCCTGGTGTCGCTACAACAATATGTGTATTACCTTTTAATTTTCTCAATTGTTGCGCTACATCTTGCCCGCCATAAATCGCTAGTACATTAATATCTTCTCTTTGAACAAGCATTTTTTTAATTTCAGTTGTAATTTGCAGTGCTAGTTCCCTTGTTGGCGCAACAATTAAAGCCTGAACATCACTAGATTTTGGATCGATTTTTTCTAAAATCGGTAACACGAATGCAAGTGTTTTACCTGTTCCAGTTTTTGCTTGACCAATTATATCTTTACCAGACAGTATTACCGGAATTGCTTTCTCTTGAATTGGTGTTGCTTCTGTAATTCCATTTTCACGTAATGTATGATTAAAAGTTTCACTAATTCCTAATTCTAAAAAGTTTTTCAAATAGACCACTTCTTTTCCTTATTTTTCACATTAGCTTTCATTGTACCATTTGTTTGGCCAAATATGAAAAATAAAAAAATTCTTATCTTCTTTTTTTATATTCCTCGTGTACTAGATGAATAAATTCTTTTTGTTTTTCCTCCGAATTTATTAATGCTTCCATGTTAGTAGAAGACAAAATGAACTTTTTAATTTTTCTATTACTCCAAATTAATCTCGTATACTTTGTATCTTCGTGTAGCCTTCGAAACCACTCAAATTCACTTAATTTGGCAATATGATGTTTTAATTTCATGTCATTTCGAGGGTAAAATAAAATTATATCCATTATTACATCAAGCAATAAACTCATCTTCTCTCCTCCTATACATATATATTTCAAATTTATGGAAAGATAGTTATATGATAATAAAATTAACTACTACATTCATAAAAATTTTTTGCTTATTTTTCTTACTATATTTTCAATCCACCACAATTATAATGGCGAAATCTCAAACAGATGTAATCAGTGAATTCAAACATGCTTTACTCAAAAATGATAAAAAATTAATGCAGTCATATGTAACAGAAGGAGTTGAACTACCTACTTTCCAAAAGGAAAAACCTATTCATGAAATTAAAATAGTACCATCTCCAAAAGAAGATACTACAATTCTTATTTCTTATTTCAAAGGCACTAATGATGAATTTACTATCGGTTTCATTTTAGAAATAGTAACAAAAAATAATAAAATATCTCAAATGAATCAAATTTATGATGGTACCAATCCACTTATGAAAGAAGCTACTATCGTAAAAGAATATGAAATGAAGTATAAGGAACATATACTTACTCCTACAAAATTCCCGTTCGAAATTCACGAATTTCAAGGGTACATCTATAACGATTACTTAAACCTCCAATACTACAATGAAGATATTAATGGGATTTTTAAAATCACTGTTTCACCAGTTCAAAACAAATTAGGCTTCTATGTACATAGGGGAGCTACGTTCTACAGCTTAAAAAATAATATAAAAGCATTATATAATCCTCATTTTGATTCAGCATATGAACTTATCTTTCAGAAGAATGGTTTTCAATATACAATTGCAATTGGTAACAAACGCTATATACAAGGAAAATATAACGTAAAGGATTTAATCCAAATTGCAGAATCTATGAATTAAAAAAACGATTTTTTCGATATAGGAAAGATCGTTTTTTTATTATTTTAAACAGTAAGTTTCCCTCCATGATAACAATAATAAGTTACAGCTTTAAGGTTTTTAATCCTCTTTAAAGACTCTTCCGCTTTTTCTAAATCTAAACAAAAATTCAGATTAGCTATAACTAATTCACGATTCTCTTGAACCGCTGCATCTCCCGTAATTACACAGTTTAAATTCGGAAAATATAATGAAATATGCCCCGAAGTATGTCCTGGCGTCGCTACTATTTGACATTCATTATTCAAAATCATTTGGCCATCATTTACTTTTTCATCGACGGAAATATGTCTTATATTTTTTAGCTGTTGTATAAACCATTTACCAAATTCTTTTTCTCCATTTGGCATACATTCTAACATTTCTTCAGCTTGGACTAGTCTCTCCGATTTTATTTCACCATTAATGTAGTTAGATTCAATTTCACTAGCAATAATATTAATGTGAGGATATTTCATTTTGAAATCATATAAAGATCCTATATGATCATCATCATAATGAGTAATAATTATATTTTTTAAGTTTTCCATCTCATACCCAAGTTTTACAATTGCATCTTCAATTAAAGGTAAAAAGTTTATATAACCTGTATCTACTAAAGTTAATTCATTGTTTACTATAAGTAAGCTCGGATAAATACATTGTTTTGCCTCATTAAATTCAAATTCAATTGGTAGTTCTATTATCTTCATTTTTCTTCCCCCATACCCTTTATTCAATTTTTAATAATAAATAAATCATCCACATACATTTTACTGTACATACTTATGTAACAAAACACTGTGAGTCGTTACATAACCAACATTCTATTATTTTGAACAGGTAATTCCCTATTTTTATGGAATATACAATAAGAAAAACAATAAAATTGATTATTTCCCTACTTCTTTGTCTATCCTTTTAAAAAATCGATGTTTTTGTAAAAGGAGTGTTTATATGGAGAAACAGACACTTTGGAAAAAGTTCAAAAAAAGCTCAGCAAACCTTGGGAAATCAAGCGTATATGAAAGTATTATTTTATACTACACAATGAGAAAAAAAGGGTTACCTACTAAAGCGAAGTTCATAATATTAGCCGCTTTATCCTATTACGTATTAACTATTGATTTCATTCCAGATATTGCTGCTATTATTGGGATTGGCTTATTAGATGATGTTTTAGCAATCGCTGTAGCGCATAAATATGTTATGAGACACGCAGATGCTGAAATTCGAGAGAAGAGCAAAGTAAAAATGGAGTCATTATTTTCTTCAGCACAGGCATAATTAAAAAGAGCTAAGATCATTCCTCTTAGCTCCTTGTTCATAAAACAATTTTTTAAAATACTACTTCACTTCATTCGCCACAAAAAATTGCTCACAAACACTCGAAATACGCTGTAAGTCTACGTTCCCACCAGATATTACCGCTACTACTTTTTTCCCTTTAATATATTGATCAACTTTCCCTGCCAGTAGAGCAGCAGTAGCTAATGCACCCGCACCTTCTACAACAGCCTTTCCACGTTGTAATAAATCTTTCATCGCTACTTCCAGCTCTTTTTCTGATACTGTTACAATATCATCTACTAATTCTTTTACAACTTCAAAAGTTAAATTTCCTGGTATTTTAACCGCGCAACCATCTGCTATAGTAGGTGCCTCATAATGTTCTACAATTGTACCTTTGTCATAAGATGCCTTCATCCCATGAACATTATCTGCTTGGACACCAATTATATTAATGGATGGATTAAAAGATTTTAATGCAACAGCAATACCAGAAATAATTCCGCCTCCGCCGATTGGTACAATAACAGTATCAACATCCCACATATCATCCAGAATGTCTAATCCAATTGTACCTTGACCAGCCATTACCTCTACATCATCATATGGATGTAAGTATGTTTCACCTGTTTCCCTTGTAATCTCCTCACATTTTGCCTTTGCATCATCAAAAGTTTCACCATGTAAAATCACTTCAGATCCATATCCTTTAGTTGCTTCAACTTTCGCCTGTGGTGCAGAAATTGGCATAACAATTTTACTCTTAATACCAAGTAAATGTGCAGATAATGCAACTCCTTGCGCATGATTACCTGCTGAACATGCAATTACGCCTCGTTCTTTTTCTTGATCCGTGAGCTGCGACATTTTATTAAATGCGCCACGGAATTTAAAAGAACCTGTTAATTGCATATTTTCTAATTTCAAGTGAATTTCTCCGCCCGTTTTACTAGTCAAATAAAAAGATTTTACTAATGGGGTTTTACGAGCATTTCTATCTAGAATATTTTGAGCTTTTTTAATATCGTCTATATGTAATGGTAGTTTTTTAGTTATCATAATAACACCTCTTCCAATGATCTATTCTAAGTTTTCGTATGCAGTAGCTCCTTTATACGAATCCATCTATGTTAAGAAAAAGTTTTTATATATGTACCCCATTCTGTAATACACACATTTGCAAACAATTTAACATCCTCTTCATATCACGTTCTTTATAATGATTTAAACATGCAATTTGGATCCAATTATTTGTTTGTAAATAAGATGACTCATAATGAACAATATATCCTTGTAATGCTAACGCATCACCTACTGCTTTAGAAGAAAGACCTTTATTTAATTGAATGGTAAGTATAATTGATGCAGCATGTTCTTTAGGTGAAACAAGTTTTAAACTCATAGTAGTAATAGCTTGTTCAATATATGCATACGTCTCTTTTATTTTTTCAAATGCCATTTCATCTTCGAATCTTTTTAATGCTTCTTGCAATGCATACATTAAATTCCATGAATGAGAATATGGAATACTTTCATTTTCTTCGTACATACCAATGTCCATATAGGCCGGTAATGTCTCATTTACTTTCACATTGTGATTATAAAAAACGAAAGATAATCCAGTAAACGATTTAATTGCCTTTCCGCTAACGCCGCTTGCAAAATATACATCCTTTAAATTTATCGGTATTGCTCCAATCGAACTGATACAATCTACACATAATTTCATTTGACGCTTGTTACAAAGAGTATTTAGCCCGTCTAAATCATTTAACATTCCAGTTGACGTTTCATGGTGAACAAACCAAAGCCATTCATAATTGCCAGTTTCCATTATTTTTTCTAATTCTGTATAAATAAACGGTTCTCCCAATTCTTTTTTATACGTATCAAAATGTAATTGTGCGCGTGTTGCATGTCCAACTAATCTATTACCAAATTCCCCATTTGTTAATACTAGTCCCTTCCCTTTTATAGAACGTAACTGTAAAGCAATCGAATCATTCGCGAATGTCCCTGTTCCTAACATGATTTGCACACGTTTTGCTTTTGTCATTTGCAGTAAACGTTTTTTCACATTTTCCATCGTCACTTGAAATGACTTAGAACGATGCGAAGTAGGCTTAGTAGAAAATGCCTTTCGAACATTCTCTTCAATATCGACTGGACCAGGTAAAAACGTATATTCCTTCGTCATAATACCCCCAACATTCGACGCTTCAAACATAGCAGGGGTAACATACATTGGCTGGAAGGCTGCTTCTTCTGTTCCAACTAACGTATGGAAAGATTTGAATCCCATTTGCTCATATAAAGGTAGTTCACGAGTTGTAGCAGAAATGAGCGCCAATTCATATCCATTTAGAAGCAAATAACGATGTAAAAAGCGAATTAAACCTAACAATGCTCTTCCATTTCGATATGCACGTTCTACTGAAAGCAAACGAATTTCATATACATTTTCTCCATGTTCTTGCAAATAAAAATCTAGATTTGAAATTTTATAGTCTAACGAGAATGGTCGTTTTCCTCGCAACGCAACCATACCTACTACTTTATTATCGTCTAAACAAATTAAATATGTATTTTCTTCATGGAAACGATCTATACGAACACGCTCTTTCGTTTCTTCATGTTGCGGAATTTCTTCTACAAATGTTTTATAATTCAATTCATGTATACGTTCAAATTCCCAAGCTTGATCAGCAACTTTATAAATTAACCCCATGTTGTATCTCCTTTATGTATTTAATAAAAATTATAAGTGGAGATTAACTCCACTTATTACAAGTTCATTTCATTCTCGATTTACATATAAAATAAGTACAATGATAAGAGCACTTAAAATAGTCGTAACAATAGAGTAAGAATACAAAATCATGCAAACCGGTAAACAAGCGATTGTAATTAAGCCTGGCTTAGTAAATCCTTTAAAGATTAAATAAAATATAATGAAAACAGCAATAAGAGTAAGCGCTATCAAATAATCAAATGCGATTAATCCTCCAATAAATGTTGAAATGCCTTTTCCGCCCTTGCCTTTAAATACAATTGGGTAAATATGTCCAAGTAAAACAGCTAGTAAAGCTAACATTACAAATGTAGAATTTTCAAAAAGGTATTTTGCAATAGAAACTACGATTGCCCCTTTAATTGCATCACCTAAAAATGTAGCGACGAAATACCCTTTACCATATACGCGCCCCATATTTCTTGCGCCAGGATTACCGCTTCCTTCATCTCGAATATCAACGTTATGTCTCCATTTCGTTACTATATAAGCGGTCAATATGTTTCCAAATAAATAAGAAGCCACCAAATACAAAAATTGCATACTATTAATCATGTTATCATTCACTTTCTACATGGGAATACATATACAATATTCAAGAACTATGTATATTGTACTTTTTTATCCACATCCCTTTATATATTTTAACATCATATATTTACAATTCATACAAAAATTCTCATACAACTATTCTTAAAAGTATCTATCCTTCATTAAATAATATGTTCCTTTCACTGCCATTTCTGTTTGTGATACAAATGTAATCTCTTCCATACTTTCTTCACAGCACTTCTTGAATAATGCATATATTTCAGGAACTAAACGCAATATGCTGCCACTTACTGCAATTGGAGTTGGGTGCTTAAATTTCAGCTTGTTATAAACATTTACTGTAATCCTAGCTAATTCCTTTCCAGCTTGTATAATTATTTCACGTGCGTCATCATTCCCATTTCTCGCTTCCTCAATAATGAATGGTGCAATTGCTGCAACTTTATTTTTTGAAGAGCTATATACTAGTCTTTTTATATGAGACGATGTCAAAAGTTGAAACTCGTCTTGAATACTTAAGCTTAATGGGCAAAGTGCAGCTCCTTGATCAAATTGATTTGCTATTCTCTTTAAACCTTGTAACGCAATCCAATATCCGCTTCCTTCATCACCTAAAATATGCCCCCATCCACCGCTATACTCGTACACTTCTCCTTTCTTTCCAAGACAAATCGCGCCTGTACCGCCAATCGTTATAATTCCATCCTTCCCCTTTAAAGCAGCTGCATGCGCTATCATTGCGTCATTAAAAACTTCAATTTGTGTTCCATACTTCTGTTTTAGACGTAATGTTAATTCATTTGTATTTGCTCCACTTATACCCGCTAATCCTAAACAAATACAAACGCAATTCTCTTTCACTACACTTTTCTGGCATTGATCAATCGCTTCCATAATATGAAAAAGTGCTTCTTTAAAATCTATTAAAATGTTTCCAAATCCACTTGTAGCTCTTACAAGTTCGTTTCCATCTTTATCAAATACAATTGCTTCTGTCTTAGATCCACCGCCGTCTACTCCAATCATATACTTCATATGTTCACCTCATTTTCATCTTCTTATTGGAGGGAATGTTGTATTCCCTAAAACTACAGATTTCTTTGCACCTGTTGCGCTCGGTACATTACTCGGATTACGATGATGCGTTTCGTTTGCTAAAATAGCAAATGCGATTGCTTCTTTCGCCTCTGAAGAATAGCCTATATCTTCTTGAATGAATATTGCACATTTTTCTTCTTTCAATCCATTCCGTATCATTTCAACAAGTGTATCATTATAACTTCCACCACCACCTAGAATTACCTCATCGATTTCATAATATGGAAGAATAAACTTCTTATAATGTTGAACAATTGAACTTGCTGTAAACATCGTTACAGTCGTCAAAAGATTTTCTTTACCATGCTTTCCAAACCGCTTCAATAATTCACTTACAAATTCTTCTCCAAACTGTTCTCTACCAGTTGATTTCGGTGGATTCATTTTCAAAAATGGATGGTTCATACAATATGTCAAAATTTCATCTACAACTACTCCTTGTTTTGCAATCCTACCATTTTGATCATATGGTAACTGAAATAATCTTTGACATACATCATCCATTACCATATTCCCTGGACCAGTATCAAAAGCAATAACGCTCTCATTACTTTGTTTACTTGGAATCACTGTAACATTGCCGATCCCGCCAATATTTTGTAGTAGTCTATTTTTAGTTTGATGACGATACAAAATGACCTCTGAATATGGCACAAGTGGTGCACCTTGTCCCCCTGCTGCCATATCCATCGTTCGAAAATTAGAGATAACCGTAGTGTTCGTTTCATATGCTATAACTGCTGGCTCTCCAATTTGTAATGTTGAGGGAATCATATTACCATCTTGCTTTGGCTGATGATAAATCGTTTGTCCGTGAGAACCTATTAAATCTAATTTTTCCAATGAAATATTTGACTCTTTACAAACTTCCTTTACAGCGTTGGCGAAGCATAAACCGAGTTTGAAATTTAAACTGCATATGAGTTGGACATTTGAATTTTCTATTGATAATGCCTGCTGGATCTCATTTTTCATATCATTATAAAATGGCACAGTAGTAAAATGGATGAGTTCAACTTTAGAACCTACACCGCTTCCTTCTATATGAACGAGTGCTACATCTATTCCGTCTAACGAAGTACCGGACATTACCCCTGCAATATACATAACATGCATAACCTCCTATTTACTAAAAAACAATCATGTAAGTTACAAACGTACAGCCAATTGAAAATATTATAAATCTAAAAAACAACTGCACTTTTGATGTAAACGACCCATCAATGAAAGAAACAACTACTGTAAGCAAAATACTTGCCGCAATGCTTGTAACGAGCCATATACTATGCATTTGTGATAGATTTAGCATTCTTAATAAAGGTACAAATAGTAAATTCGCACATATCACTCCAAATAGTAATAAAAATACACCTTTATAACTAAATTTTATATTCATTCCATTTCACCCTCTCTGGACTTCATGTGAAAGAAGTGATAGGCAAAATACCTATCACTCATAAATACAGTATAAAAATCACGGATTAACAGATTCTCCGTCTCCATTCTTTTCAATTTCAAGCATATTTTTGTCGTACATTTTAAAGAATGGTAGATAAATAAGGAATGATATTGCTATATTTATGAAAACTAATACAATTGCACGCCAATCTCCGCCTGTAGCTAAATACGCACCAATTGGAGCTGGTAATGTCCACGGTGGCATAATATGTGTTGGCGTTACAAATCCCATCGCAGTTGCTGAATATGCAACAGTTGCTGTTACAAGTGGTGTAATGATAAATGGGATAATTAAAATTGGATTTAGTACAATCGGTAATCCGAATATGACTGGTTCATTAATATTAAAAATACCCGGAACAATACAAGTTCTTGATAATGCTTTCGAATATTTTGATCGACCAAATACAATCATAGCTAATACAAGTCCTAACGTCGCACCAGAACCGCCAATCCATATAAACCATTGATATAACGGCTCTGGTGAAATGAATGGCAACTGATCTGCTCCACTAGCAACTGCTTCGCCATTTTTCCCTAGGTATACTTCCCATAATGGCCGAGCAACAGTTCCAACAACCGACACACCATGGATTCCGAATGACCAAAAAAACGTAATTAAAAACACTGGAATGATTACACCGAAGTAACTATCCCCAGCTTTTACTAATGGTGCTGCTAATTTATCAACAACATGGTGTAAATCAATGCTAAAAACGACAGTTACTAGACTCATTATAATAATAACGAATGCAGCAGGTATAAGTGCTTCAAACGAACGTGAAACAGACGGCGGTACTTGTTCTGGCATTTTAATCATTACATTTTTCGTCTTACAAAATCTTAAAATCTCTACTGATAAAATAGATACGATCATCGTTACGAATAATCCATGCCCCCCGAGATTTGTCATCGGAAGCATAAATCCTTTTTTATCGATTAATTCAGGCGTCAATGTTAAAAGTAGTGAGCATACTGCTAACTGCGCCCCTGATAAAGCATCTAACTTATAACTTTTGGCTAAATTATATCCTATTCCAAATGCTATATATAAAGACATAATAAACATTGTTAAACGATATGGTATTAATATACTTGTTTGATTCTTTAATGCCCAAACGGATATGAAACTATCTTTCGGTAATGGCGGAAATGCTACGATTAAAAAGAAACTTCCTACGATAATAAATGGTAACGCCGAAATAACTCCATCACGGATTGCTTGTAAATGCCTCTGTTCAGAAAGCCTTGCCATCGGTCCAGATAAGTTTTTATCAAGAAACGTGACAAACTTATTCATAACGCTTCCCCCTAACTAATTAATTCATTTACAGTTTTCAATAATGTTGGTCCACCAAGCGGTGTGTATGCTTTCGGCGGAATGATACCGCAAGGAACAGATTCCTCTTCTGCAAGTTTTTTTACTGAATCAAATCGATGTCTAATTTGAGGTGCAACCATTACAACATCCCAACCATTCTTTACTTCTTTCTCCACCTCACTTGTTCCAATTGCATGTACTTCCATGTTCATACCATTTTTCTCCGCTTCTTTTTTTAAAGCGTTTACAACAATTGCGCTGGACATTCCTCCAGAACAAACAAATAAAACCTTCATTTATTAATCCTCCTATACTTATGAATTATCCCCTTCGAATGAAAGGAAGTTTCACTTTACTAACAAGCATATGAAGTAGTGAAAGAATTTAGTTGTGATGAAAGTAAATTTCACTAAAAATATTTTTCCTATTAAATTAATGTTTCAATATTCATTTTTCTCAATTGTAAGAACAACCTCACCTCAGATATTATTTTAGTTAACCATATAATAAGGAGGCGTATAAATGATCTTGAAACGTTTATTAATGATATGTTGTATCGTCATCTTTTTTATTCCTTTCTCTTTCATTCCCCCTCACTCTACTTATGCTGAAGTTAATACTACGTACAAAAAACATGAATTACGTGCAGTATGGATTGCATCAGTTCTTAATATTGATTGGCCCTCAAAAACTGGCTTACCTATTGAAAAGCAGAAACAAGAATTTATAAGATTGCTAGACGATGTAAAAAGCACTGGCATGAATGCAGTAGTTGTACAAATTAAACCCACTGCTGATGCTTTTTATCCTTCCAAATACGGTCCTTGGTCTGAATACATTACGGGCACACAAGGAAAAGACCCTGGATACGATCCACTCGCATTTATGGTTGAAGAAGCACATAAAAGAAATATAGAATTTCACGCATGGATTAACCCATACCGAATAACGATGAATCACACTGATATAAATCGATTATCAAATAATCACCCTGCAAGACAACATCCCGATTGGGTTGTACCTTACGGCGGGAAATTATATTACAATCCCGGTATTCCAGAAGTAAAAAAATTCATAACAGAAGGCGCTTTAGAAATCGTGCAAAATTATGACATTGATGCCCTTCATATGGATGATTATTTTTATCCATATAAAGTAGTTGGTGAAGAATTCCCTGATCAAAAAACGTACGAAACGTATAATAACGGTAGATTTACAAATATAGAGGATTGGCGACGTGACAATGTAAATGAACTTGTCAAAGGTTTAAATGCTGCTATTAAACAAGAAAAGTCATATGTGAAATTTGGCATTAGTCCATTCGGCGTGTGGCGAAATATAGCCGACGATCCTACTGGCTCTAACACAACCGCCGGACAAAGAAACTATGATGATCTTTATGCTGACACACGTGAGTGGATACAAAAAGGTTATATTGACTACATTACACCGCAAATATATTGGAATATTGGTTTCACACCCGCAGCATATGACATATTAGTAGACTGGTGGGTAAAAGAAACAAATAATAAACCGATTCACCTATACATCGGTCAGGCTGCCTATAAAATTAATAATAACTCTGCCCCCGCTTGGTCTGATCCTGAAGAATACCCAAGACAAATTGTATTAAACCGGCTATATCCTCAAATAAAAGGTAGTATGCATTTTAGCTTAAAAGATATTAATAATAATCCACTTGGAGTGAAAGATAGACTCTCAAAAGACATATATAAACACCCTGCATTAATCCCGCCTATGCCTTGGATTGATCATGATCCACCAAAACAACCGACTTTAAAAGGTGCTATTCCAAGAGAGGAAGGTATTGCTGTAGGTATCATTGGTGATAGAGAGAATGATTCTGCTTATTACGCCATTTACCGTGTAAATGGAAAAAATGAAGTAGATATACAAAACCCAAAAAATTTACTTACTACTGTAAGAAAAACAAAACTTGGAGAAATTTATGTAGATAAAACAGCTATTTCTGGAGAAACGTATACGTATGTAGTAACTGCAGTTGATCGATTGCATAATGAAAGTATTGCTTCTAGTCATACTACCGTTAAAGCAAAATAACAGCTAATAAAAAAGCGCCTTAAAAGCTAAAAACTATAGCTTTAAGGCGCTTTTATTATTTATTCTTAAACTTCTCAGTCGCTGCTCTCATCTTCACATTTAAATCGTGATCAATCGAGTCGCGGATATCTCGCTCTACTACTTCCATTTCTTTTTGGAAATTTTGCAAGTAGATTTTCAGTTCTTCTTCCTTCTCTGGTCTTTGTGAAGGTGGTAATTGTACTACCAACGATAGCATCGCTGTTAAATCTTTCATTAAGAACGTTTCAAGTTTATGTTGTTGTTCAAACATACGTTGTTCTTGATAATATGGAAGTGCATTTAATACTGAAATTGTAATCTCATCAACCGTTCTTTGTAGTGAAGGATTAATCGAGCGTTTATATGCTTGAATTGTATTTAATGCATCTGGATATCGATCATAGAAATACAATTTATAAAACGATAAGTCTGTCGGTTTTACAGTTTGTTGTGATTCTTGTCTCAAGAAATCTTTCACTTTCATTGTTGCGATATCAATATCTTCATTCGTAAGCTTTTTCGTTGTTTTTGCCATCACATGCACTTTTTTCTGCTTTTCTTTCGGTAACATTGAGAAAACTTGCTCTCTCGTACGTTGGCCTGAAGTACAGAAAAGAGTGTTTAAAGTATTTTGTTCTTTTTTCCCTTCTGTACGAACCCAGCGATAAAAGAGTGGATGCTGCGTAAATTCTTGTAAAAACGGTGTTGATTTGTTTGATAATTTCTCAATGGAATCTTGTGCTCTCTTATATGGTTTCGTCCATGAAAAATAAAGTTTACGTCCGAAGTATACAACTAGAACAACGACAGTAAATGCGATTAAAAGTAATGATCCTAATAGTAATAATACTCCTTGAATGAAACTCATTTTTTCACCTCCTCTAAAAGTCTGTTATTTCCTTGGACGCTGAATGAGTTTCTGCTTCATCTCATCATTAAATGTATCTAGTTCAATTACAAATTTCTTACTAGACTCAATAATACGTTCTGACGATTTCTCAGATGCTTCAATAGCGGCAAATACATTTTGGAATGATTCACGTAATTTATCCATACTAATTGCAGGATTTTCAAGAAGTTTTGTTGTTTCTTCTGTATTTTGTTTTAATGCTTGTGAGTTACTTAATACCATTGATTCAATTGCTTCATTTGTCGCATTTACGGCATCAATTGTTTTACGTTGATTCGTTAACGCTAGCTGGATAGCAGCTGAAACTGTTACAACGTTTTGCGTCATCGTAATTGCATTACGAATTGCCTCTGATAGCTTTTCATTATTTTTCTTAATGATGTCTACAGATGCGATAGATTGTAATAATACACTTTTTGCTTGCTGCATATTACGTGTACGTACAAGTATTTTTTCTAATGCATCATTTATTAACGGGATATCCCTTTGACGTTCTGGGTTTTGTTTCTCGGCTTCAAGCATGCCTGCAAGTTTTCTTCCTAAGTATACTTGTTTATCAAGAGCGTGAATTTTATCGTGCGATTGTTCTTTAAGCATTTCAAGACCAACTGTATCTTCTTGTAAGTTGTCACGACCAATGAGAAGGGATCTTATAATCTCCTCAATTTGCTTATCTATAGATTGATATTTATGCACGTATGTTTCAAGTGGATTTTTCTTGAATACTTTAAACATAATTTTCTTCATACCACTTGCTTTTAATGAATTCGGATCAAGCTCTGATACCACTTTGCGTAATTCTAACAATGTATTTGGAATTTCTTCATTCTTTCCATTCATCATCGCTGTCACAGGACGTTTTAAAGCTGATAGCGTTTGTCCTGCCGCTTGTTGCTCTTTATCTCCTAAGTCTCCAAGCTGCGACAATACTTTTGATAAATCTGTATTTTGCTCGCTATTTAACTTTTGTACATACAGATCAGCTTCTTTATTTAATTCTTCAAGTTCTGCATCTTTTATTACTGTATCCACTACTACTTCTACATTATTATCTTTCACAATCGATACAGGTTCTTTTTTCTCGAGTTCAGTCAACAAAATCGCTCCTTTATTTATATGTGCGAATTTATATGCACTATATTTCATCTAACATATCGTATTTCATACACATTTTGCTTGCTTGAAATCGATTTTTCAAGAAATACCTGCTTATGCAGTCATTCCCTGTTTCATAGTATAAGTATACCTGTTCTCTTCATTATTTTCCTCAGACTTAAGACCTAGAGAGGAACATGCTGAAGGCGGATTCTTTACGAATCCCATTATTTATTACCTCTCCATTCTAATTTGAAATTCAATTGGTCAATCTCCTTCAAATCATACAGCACTTAATCTTTTGACATTTGTTATCTTTCAATGTGATAATTATGTCATGCTCACTTCTACTTATTTTTTCGAGCAACGAATGCTCCCTTTTGAAAAGCTAATAACGCCGTTTCATACGTATCATCTTCTTCAATCATCTTGATAAACTCCGCTAATTCTTCTGTATGTGAAGTTGCATTATCAATAACAAGCAAACCTTTTGGCTCTAAAATACGTTTTATATGTTCCCACCACCACATGTATTGTGTACGTTCTGAATCTAGGAAAATAAAATCAAATGAATGATTTAATTGCGAATCTAAAAACGCCCCTGCTTCTTGATTATGGACATCAATTCTTTGTACAAGGTTCGCCTTTTCAAAGTTTACAATTGCCTCTCCAACCCGTTCTGAAGAAAGCTCTACAGTTGTTACATTTCCATTTGTTTCTTCTACCGCATTAGCTAACCACAATGTAGAATAACCATTAGAAGTTCCAATTTCTAAAATGTTTTTTGCATTACACCCTTTTACTAAAATTGATAAAAATTGCCCCATCTCACGAGAAATATTCCGTAACTTCTCTTCCCGCGTTTTTTTATTTCGATCATGCTCTTCTCCATATTGTTCAAGTTGAGATAATAATGAATCTACAGTATCCATCCTTTTCATCGCCTTTCAAAAAGCAATATGATGAAAAATCTCTTGTTGCCCGTCTACTTTCATTATATGCGAAACGAAAACCTTTTTCTCGTTATATGACAAAGTTTTAAATTTTTTTATAGCATATTGTTTCGTTTTTTGGTAAAGTTAATTTCTACGTGCAATTATTCCATTCATACTATTTTTAATTAAATTGCAGTTATTAAATAATATAAACCCCATTTAAATGAATCGGTATTTCAAATTCAATTAAGCGCCCTTTCCGGACGCATTTTCTTTTGTTTATATATTTCTAGAAGAAAGGATGCTTACAATGAACGTGATTAGCTTAGATGCCGCTAGAAA
Organism: Bacillus cereus group sp. N8; assembly: GCF_016483685.1. Lineage (NCBI taxonomy): Bacteria > Bacillati > Bacillota > Bacilli > Caryophanales > Bacillaceae > Bacillus > Bacillus cereus group sp. N8. Next base: position 29,783 of record NZ_JAEHBK010000030.1, read on the forward strand.
GCGAAAACAGCATAAAAAATTAATGATTACTATACCGATTATTTCACGTATTTATGAAGAAGACGGGGAAATTAAATTTGAGGTAGCCGGCGAAAAAGATGTACCTCTTGAAATGTTAGAAAAATAAAAAAAAGACGCACTTCTAAAGAAATGCGTCTTTTTTATACTATTACATTTAAATGCATAAGTTTTTCAGGGTTAACCATCATATAAATGTTTGAAATTTTCTCATCCTCAAATGCGAATGAAATTACATACGTCACTTTATTATTTATTGTAACTATAACGCCTGGTGCACCATTTACTATTTTGAAATCAACACTATACTTTTCTGGCAATCGTTTTGCAATTCCAAAGAACAAACGTATAATTTTATCTGCAGAATAAATCGGATTAATAGCAGTTGTAACTTTACCACCACCATCTGCTTTAAATATCGCATCTGTTTTTAATACTTCTAACATGCCTTGCGCATCCCCACACTGTAATGATGATACAAACTTTTCCACATAGGTAGCCATTTTCTTCGTACTTAGTGTTGATTGCTTCGGCTTATCTAAAATACTTTTTCGTGCGCGTTGAAAGATCTTCCGGCAATTCACACTACTCTTATCAACAATTGAAGCTATTTCCTCGTAGTCATAACTGAAAACCTCTCTTAATATGAAAACAACCCTTTCTACCTCAGACAGTTGTTGTAAAAGTAATAAATATGCCGTAGAAATGGATTCTTTCATTACAAACGACTCTGCTGGCTCATCAGACTCTTCCACAAATGGCTCTGGTAACCACATTCCTACATATACATTACGTTTATGCGCTGCCGAACGTAATTTATCAATTGAACGATTTGTCGCCATTTTACACAAATATGCTTTCATATTTTCTATAGATTGAACATCCTCTATATTATTTAGCGCGATAAATACGTCATGAACGATATCTTCAGCGTCCATAACACTCCCAAGGATTCTATATGCTAATGAAAATAATAATGGTTGGTAGGCTTCATATAATTGCTCCGTTTCCATGATGAACTGCCTCGCTTTCTAATTGCTTTAAAATGTGTAACGCTACACGTTTCCCGCTTGCTACCGCAGCATCAGCTAATATTTCATCATGCCCAGCCCAATCTCCTGCAACGTAAACACCTGGCATTTCAGGTATATTAGGGCCCGGTTTTTCAACACGGTCAATATGATGAAAATCATGTACTACCGTTATTTTCGGTAAATATTGCTTTGCAACAACTTCTCTTTTCCAATTAGGATGTAGCAACTCCATCGTACTTTCCAACTGTTCTTTATCTTCATGAAAATGATTTATCTCTAGCATAGGATTATGGTACTTAATTAAACTCACTACAATTGCTCCATCTTCACTTAATTTGGCTGCTCTTGATTGATTCGTGAAAAATACAGGTTGATCTAATCCCAATGCGAAATGATGTATAGGATTGGTTAAACGTCTCAAACCAATATCTAATGCAGCAACGGTAACCGGTACCGATTGTTCACTCCATCTATACAGACGTGTCCCTTCTGCACCTTTTATTATTTTACAAGCTTCTTTAGGTGGAGTAGTCACGACAACTGCATCAACTTCAAATACTTCATCATCCGAACAACGAATTTTTTGTATACCTTCACAATGTTCTACTTCCAAAACATGCTTACTAGCTAGAAATTGCACACCAACATCATTCGCTAAATCCCTTAATTTTGTTATTATCGTCTCCCAACCACCATCTACGTAAAATACTCCTTCTTTCATAGAAAGCTGTATTTGCTTTAGTACAGATGATGCTAATTGTATTGTAGGAGCATACGTGTATGTTGTTGTTCGGCATAGTGCATAAAATATATTTCGCACCATTGGATCTTTTATTTCATTTTCTGCCCATGTAGTTAGACTCATTTTGGGGACTTCTCCTACATCTACATTCCTTAAATGAATCATAAGACGTGAGAATTGTACTTTTGCAGACCAAGAAAGTAGTGGTGTTGATAAAATTGAGCGAAAATCTGTTGGGATGGTGAATATATCCCCTTTCCATATTCCATGCGCTTTTGTAGATGGCATTCCACCTGGAAGATTCAAACCAAGCTCATTAAAAGTTATAAACGCTGCCCCACCTCTATATAAAGCATGTGCACCAAGATTCAAACAAATGCCATTTTTATTTATAGTCATCCCTCGACCACCGAAGCGACTGGATTTTTCCAATACAATAACTTTCCTTCCAGCTTTCGCTAAATATATAGATGCTGTTAACCCCGCAAGCCCACCGCCAACAATTGCTACGTCAAATGTATTCATATTAAAATCCCTCCTTATCGTTCTACATACAAGACGAACGATTTAGGAGGGATGTGACATAAAAATAAATTTTTATTTATCTACTTTATTTCTTTTTTGTATTCGGTCATATTGCATACGAAATAACTCAATTGCGAATGCAATATCCTCTTCACTCTTTATATAATAACTTATCCATCCTGATTCAGGTAATACGTGATGTGGTTTCACTAACCCTTCGTTCACTAATTCATCTCGCTTTACCTTCGGAAATGGTAAATCAACTAACTTTTCAACATGAAGATGACCAAGTTCTTTCTTACCATAATTTATTTCAATACCACCAAATCGATGCGGTTTTTCAGAAACACCCGCCCAGCTGAGCACTTCATTTCTAATCATTTCACTAAATGACATGAACATTCACTCCTTATTATTGATTGATGTAATTTTAAATTAACACGTTCATTACTTTTTTCCATCAATCCAAAGTATGAATGCGAATACGAATATAGTTTAATCTCAATATACTTTATTTTTTTAAACAATAATTACAATTTCAAAAGGTCTTTATCATATTATATAGAATTATTATTAAAAATAATTTTAAAGGATGGATATATATGTTCAAGGTATTATTACGAAAGGCGAATTATCTTCAATCTGAGGAATTAACACTATTTAAAAAAGCTATAAAGTTTGCAGAGCAAGCACACGATGGACAATACCGTCAAACTGGAGAACCATACATCATGCATCCTTTCGCGGTTACAGAAATATTACTAAATTATAAAGCTGACGTCACAACATTAGTTGCTGCGTTATTACACGATGTTGTAGAAGATACAGAGCATTCTCTAGAAGAAGTTAAGTTATATTTTGGTGCGACCGTTCAATATATTGTAGATGGGCTAACAAAAGTTAAAAAACAATGTGGTCAAAAGAAAGCATTATACGAAGCAATTAATTTTAAAAAGTTATTACTAGCCTCTCAAACAGATATACGTGTTGGCATTATAAAAGTTATAGACCGCCTTCATAACATTAAAACATTGAGTGTTAAAAAGCCTGCAAAACAAGTAGCTTATGCAAATGAAACACTAACACTCTTTGCACCACTTGCAGAGCGATTCGGTTTATATTCAATCCAGAATGAATTAGAAAACCTTTCTTTTCAATATCTACATAAGGAAAGATATAATAAAATACATAATCTTCTAACGGAATATGTACCACGCATTCAAAACAATATAACGAATTTAAGAAAAGGCATACTTTCTTTTTATGATACTACCCTTTCATTTGAAATAAGTTATGAACTCAGCCCCATTTACTCTGCTTACTCACAACTACAAGAATCTCAAAACGTATCAAGTGTTTCACGAATATGTATCACCACTACAAGTGTGCTAGATTGCTATAAAATTCTTGGAATGATTCATCAATTATACAAACCAACTATAAACTCTTTCGAAGATAATATCGCTCTTGAAAATAGCCATTTTAATAACAATTTAAAAACTAAAATAAATATGAATGATACTGAACAAACAATTATCATTCAAACACAATCAGCAAAAATATTAAAAGATAATGGTATTTTTTATTTATTGAATAGTAGAACTGTAGATGTTCAAGTAATATCTTATAAAATAATGAATGATACCATTGTGAATAACAATTTATTAACTACAGATCCAGTCGTCTTCCACAATTTAGTATCGTATGAACTATTCGAAAATACCATTACGGCTTATACTACAGATTTACAACCTATTTATTTACCAGATGGTGCTACAATTATTGATTTTTCTTTCTCTGCATTTCCAAAAATTGCACATAACATGAAAAAAGCAAAAGTAAATGGGATGCCTGTTCCACTTAAAACAAAGGTATCTCATTTTGACATCATCGAAATCAATTTCGATTTAAAACAAAACTTGGAATTAGAGTGGCTAAATTACGCCAATACTGCTAAAGCACAATTAATGATTCATCAAAAACTCTCTTAAATAAAAGGCCAATTCCTTTCTATAAGGCATTGGTCTTTTCATATAACGTAACCATTAAAATCTACGAAATAAATTTTAATATTTTTACTCCTAACCTAACATCAATAATTCCGACTTTCATTAGTTCGCTCTAATTTTTATCCGTATTAACATTATGAGAAATAAGAAGCACAACCTATATTCTTTATAAAACAAGTGAATTTATTATGATACAGACAAATGCACATAACTAACACTAGGCACATATCCTAAAGTTGTATCCATACTTACCTATAGAAAGGCAGGTAATACGATTGACTTCTACTATTGACTACACCTCTCCTTCAACCAACTTTACTCATGATTTAAGTAAAAGTAATTTTTTTAAGAAAGATGCCCAAAATTATATAAATGTACTTGGCATGAAACAATTAAACACTTTAGAAAGCACTTCTTTATTAGATATTTATTTAAGTACAGGGAACGTTGTAGAACCACATATTCATCAAAATGCAGCTGAACTCGTTTACTGTATTTCAGGATCTGCTGTTGTTTCTTTACTTAATCCATTTACGAATCAAATATTAAACTTACCAATAAAACCAGGCCAAGTTGCCAATATTCCACAAGCGTGGTGGCATTATGAAATTGCTTCAGCAGATCATACTCATTTATTAGCTATTTTCGATGCCCCTACCCCAGAAGTTATTTTCGGCTCTGATATTTTAAGATTAACTCCGGCTAATATGATGGCTCATACTTATTGTCTCAATGAACAACAATGGAAACAAGCAGTATCCCCAATTCAATCCACTACTGTAATTGGTCCTCCCGCAAACTGTAATCAAAACCGCGACATGATAAATCAGTCAACTCAGCCCCCTACTCAACAACAAAATCTATATTACCAAGATTCTTATTACTTCCCTCTTTACTGGGGGTATTAATTAGTATCATTTTAATAGAACCATCATTTATCTCCTTGGAAAATACCAAGGAGATTTTTTATCGTAACAATTAATAGAGTTCATACATATAATATTTATATAATTAATTGGAGGTGATAGTACTATGAGTAATTATAACTATCGAAAAAACTACTCTAATAATAAAAATAGTAGCTCGTCAGCATCCTCTCAGTCTTCGAATTCTCAATCTTCCGATTCCCAATCACAAAGAGATTTAGCCGAGCAAGGCTATGTAAAGAAAAAAGGATGTAACTGTAATAAAAATAAATAGTTTATTACTAATTTGAGCAATGACATTTCACCACTCATGATTAACAATTTAACCCACTAGTATATAGTTTATTTAATGGATGAATTCTGTTTTAAATGGAATTCATCTTCTTTGTTTATGGGGAATTTTTCAAACAATATAACTTATTCCATGAACTATAAAGTGTAAAACATAAATTTTTCTTTTATACCAACTTAACAAAGAGTAAATTTTCAATTGGTTTATTACTTATTTTCCATAAAATGAAACTTTAATCAGTGGGGGTTTTGTTCATCCCCCACTGATTACCAGCCCGACTCCCACTTAACTTCTTTGTTCCACCTGAATTTTGAGGTAGAAGTTTTACTGCCCGTTAATGCGGGATAAAAAATATAACCCTTCCTAATATTATTAGGAAGGGTTATATACAAATACCAGTTTAATTTCCCACTAAACATTGTAACGAATTAAACGATATTAAGACCTGCACTTACAAATCCTTCAAGTGTAGCTATTGGACTAGCTCCTGTTAATGAAACATATACTAGTATTTTATCCCCAGCGGCTACTGGAATATTAAGAGGTTCGATTCCTGATGCTGTAGCACCAACCACTATTCCGGAAAATGTTGGTAATAATACAAGAGGTGCTCCCACTGGTGAAAACGTATTACTTGCTGCAGATGCAATTAATATTTGCATTTGAACTTGAGTAGGTCCAAATAATGAAACTCCCGCTGTTACACTAAAGAAACCTGCTAATGACGTAATAGTCCCTGCGCGTGGTGCTACAAATGCATAATCACCTATACCTAGTGCTAATGTGATATCGCCTCCACCCAATAAAGATACGCCAGGCTGACTAAAACCAAATCCAAGGAGAGTTCCTGTACCAATAGTTCCTGCTAACACGTTAACTAACACAGCTGGTGTTGTACCTGAAGCATATGGAATAATAGCTCCGCCACCTGTTGCTCCTGTTTCTCCTGTCGCTCCTGTTGCCCCTGTTGCTCCTGTTGCTCCTGTTTCTCCTGTCGCTCCTGCTCCTGTTGCTCCTGTTGCTCCTGTTGCTCCTGTTGCTCCTGTTGGACCCGTTGGACCTGTTGGACCTGTTGCTCCTGTTGGACCCGTTGGACCTGTTGGACCTGTTGCTCCGCCTCCTGGAGTAGCACCAATTAGTTGTGTTAATAAGTTTAATAGAAGTTGTAAACTCGCAGGATCAATAATTAAAGAGAAGAAGAATGGTGCAAGAGCACTGTAGAATTGTTGTAATAGGGAAAGTAATTTACTTAAGTCTGGATTAGGTGATTGTAGTACATTGATAATACTTTGAATTAATTGTTTTAAATAATTACCTTCTGGAGAAGGTGGTAATTCATTTAGCAAATTCAATAGTTGAGTAAACAAATTGAGTAAAGCCAATCTGTTTGCATCACTTGGATTTGCAAAAAACGCTGCAATAGCCGAAATTAAAGAATTTAGTAAAGTGATTAATCGTCCTAATTGCTCGCTATTAATTGGGACTGTTTGTGGATTATTACAACAATCTGGTGTAAAAACTATCGGATTGCAGTTATTATGACCAAAACAATTATTATGTGTCATTTATTTCCTCCTTACTTTTCTTATATTTGAGTATTTTCCTATTATAAGAAACATAAAATTGTAAAAAGAGTTGTGTTATATATTCACTTAATATAGGAAACATGAATTATAATTAAACTTTAAAATGTTATTTAATTATGTTCATGACTCACATATTAATTATATGTTTTTAATAATTAACTGCTTAGATTAAACACCTAAACTTAAGAGTTTATTTTATTTTTCCACGTTTATCTATTAGGTCCAAAAGAACATTTTCATTTAAAAATTAAAACACAAATAAATCATTAGCATATATTCCGCAAGTAACAACATCTTTTTTTCAGATAATTAACAATGATATCTTTACTAATCTTGTGTTCCCTCTATAATCATGAAACCGTTTCTATTATAAAAAACTTTCATACAATATAGTGGACAAGTTATTCTATACTTCGTTAAAAAAAATAATTAAAGGAGTGAAAATTAATCGCCAATCATTCAACCATTCATGGCTTCTAGGAGATTTACATCTACACTAGGAGCTGGAACAGGTGTAGCTTTTGCGATTGCTGCAACAGCTTGCTTAAATGATGCCGGCACTACTGCAACTGCCTTTCAGACTTTTACGTATTACAATCTCTATATAAACGGCATAATTCAACCTAGCGTGAACTCCAGTATCACCACAGATCCTACTGGTGCTATTACAATTCCTGGCGGAGATGCATTAGACGATGGAATCCCAATAACAATTGAATTTATCGTCACTTAATTTTAACTAATGTAATTTAGAACAAAAAAAGACAGATTCCTTTTTCCATTAAGAATCTGTCTTTTTAATTAATAATAATAAATTGTAATATTATTGATGACCTTGCGATGGTGGTTGATTATCCAATATAGTAAGTTGACCAGTACTAACTTGATATAATGGTTGCGGTTGAAGTATTCCATTAATCAACAAATTAATATATGAAACCTCACTAGGAGATAATATGTTAGTTGTACCATATTGAGCTATCCCATCTGTATCTGTAAATATAAGTTTCTCTCCATCTGCAAAAGTATAATATAATAAAGTGAAACTTTAATCAGTGGGGGTTTTGTTCATCCCCCACTGATTATTAGCCCGCACCAATCGGGCTTTTACGGGCAGCCCGACCCCCACCTAACTTCTTTGCTTTCGCTGAATTTTGAGGTGGGGGTCTTACTGCCCGATAATGCGGGATTAATTGGTTGTTGTTATGGGGCCAATAACCTCAAATTCTCCGGTCGATCCTGTTAGACCTGTTGGTCCCGTTGGAATATAAATTGGGGGAAGAAATAGAAATGTAGGTCCAATATTTCCAGGTTCTATCATAGCTTCATTTATTGATAATTTATCATCACGCTTCAATTATTCGGCATATTATCCATCGTTAATTTAGTTGAAGGTGGTTCAACAGGTACCTCTCTAACAAGTATACGAATCGATTAAAAAATGATTCATTCTTTTTTAATAAACATTTTTAGATACTAAACTAGTAACTTTCACGACAGTGATTAAGAAACAAAATCACATCGCACTATATTCATAGTAGTAACTATCTTTACTAAATTTTCCGTATATATATTATCAATTTACACTGCACCCATGCTGATGTTACATTAAATAAGAAGACAATTTCTCCTTTACGAACCATCTCAATACGTATTTGAGAAATATTCTCCAATCCTATACGCGAGGGCAATACTGTGTTGACACTCAAATGAGTGTCTTTTTTTGTAAATTGTAAAAAGTAAAACCATCACTTTTAGATGGTTTTATCAAAACATATCTCTTTATATTCTAAATAAAATAGCAAGTTTATGAAGCTGGATAATAAATGGTCATACTTAACCGAGTTACTATTCTTCCTGAATTTTTATAAGTGTGAGGTCTATCCGCCTTAAAGCGAATTGAATCTCCGCTATTTAATTTGTATTGACAATCATTTATTTCAATTGTCAATTCTCCTTCAAACACCGTTATAAATTCTTCCGCTCCTTCTTTATGCGCTTCCGAACTTAATTTCCCTTCTGTTTCAATTTCAACCGTATAGATTTCAAAGTTTCTTTCATCTTGAAAAGGAAAAGAAGGATACACTTTATATCTCCCATTGTCTTCAGACAATACTTGCACATCATTTCGTAAAACTACTTTCGTATCAGCCTGTGGATTATTGATTAAAGAGGTAAAAGACACTTTTAAACCATTCGCAATCTTCCATATTGTTGTTAGTGTCGGGCTTGAATCTCCTCTTTCAATTTGTCCAATCATGGTTTTACTCACACCTGTTAATTGGGAAACCTTTTCTAAACTTAATTTTTCTTTCTCACGTATTGCTTTTATATTTTTCGCCAAAATAAGTTGAATTTCTTCCATAAAAAAACACCCCTACACTATATACAATATAACGACCGTTATGTATAATAAAAAGCACACGTTATATTGTTCTTTTTGGTCATTATAACACACGAAAAATACTTAGGGGGTTTTGAAATGCCTATATTTTCTTTTTTAATATTTGTTTTTATAAGTAGCTTCACACCCGGCCCTAACAATTTTTTAGCTATGACATACGCAAATCAACTTGGTTTGAAAAGGAGCATGCAATTTTGCTTTGGAGTAGCTTTCGGTTTTTTCCTCCTCACTTCTTTATGTAGTTTCTTTAATATCGTACTAATTAATATTTTGCCCAAAATCGAATTACCTTTAAAAATTTTAGGAGTAGCATACATGCTATATTTAGCTTTTAAAATACTCACTAGTAAAGGTAGTACAGATCCCGATGAAAAAGATAATAAAAACTTATTTACAGTGGGGATTTTTCTTCAGTTTGTTAACCCGAAAGGGATATTATTCGGACTGACTGTAGTTTCTACTTTTATTCTCCCTTACTACAATTCATATTCCAGTTTTCTACTTTTTTCATTATTTCTAGGTGTAGTCGGTTTAATGAGTACATGTAGTTGGAGCCTGTTTGGTTCAATGTTCCAAAAACTATTATTAAAACATACTCAATTATTTAACATCATTATGGCTGTTTTATTGGTTTTCAGTGCTATATCAATCGTTATAAACTAGCTCTATACTCCTTCTGGTTACTTATAAACTATCTTTCTATATATTATTAAAACTTAGATTGTTTTTAATAGTAATATTTCATAGTTCTAATTCATTCATGGGATGGGGTGATACTCTATATACCATTTATGACATATCGAAACGCACCAATTCTGATATGTCATAAATGCTTAAAGTTTTTACCTAGTCAGCTCAAATCTCCCACCTATTTATTGAACTCTGTTCTATTCACTCCTTAAGGGGGGAGTTTTCTGCAAAAAAAATAATAACGTATAGCTTTAATCAAAGCGGATTTTTGTTCATTTCCCACTAAATATAAGCTGAAACCAAACTGATTTTCCCCAAAAATAACAAAGCAACAAACACCGAACCAATCTTGCTTCAAATTTACACAACTTCATAACACCAGCCTTTATAATCAGGCCAAACTCTTTTCACCTAGTCTGCAAAAGGACGCTGTTAAAACATTTAGTGAAAGACTTTTCGGGTGGCAATGTTTGCAAATATAAAAAAATGAGGTTTCTCTTTTCTAGAGAAACCTCATTTATTATATTTTAAACTGACTCGTATACAGCTCAAAGTAAAATCCTTTATCTTCCATGAGAGTTTCATGATTTCCACTCTCTAAAATACTTCCATCTTTTACTACAAGTATTTGATCTGCTTTTTCAATCGTTTTCAGTCGATGAGCGATTACAAAGCTCGTTCGCCCTCTCATTAAATTATTTAATCCTGCTTGAATTTGTAATTCTGTTCTCGTATCAATATTAGATGTCGCTTCATCGAGAATTAATATATCTGCATCTGCTAAAATTGCTCGTGCAATCGCAAGAAGTTGTTTTTGCCCTTGACTTAAATTTGAACCTTCTGAAACAATTTCTGTTTCATATTGATCCGGTAAATGTTTAATAAAAGAATGCGCCGATGCTGCCTTAGCTGCATTAATTACTTCTTCATCACTTGCATCTAATCGTCCATAACGGATATTATCCATAATCGTCCCAGCAAATAAATACGTATCCTGTAAAACAACCCCTATTTTACTCCGTAAAGAATTAATATCATAATCCTTTATATCTTTTTCATCAATACTAATTTGTCCTTTTGAAATATCATAAAAGCGAGTTAGCAAATTTATAATTGTTGTTTTTCCTGATCCAGTTGGACCGACTAAAGCGATTGTTTCCCCCGGATTCGCATCAAGACTCACATCTTTTAAAATCATGTTGTCCTGTTCGTATCCAAATGAAACGTTCTCAAGCGTAACGCGCCCTTGTAAATTTTGTACAAGTACTGCGTCTTTTTTATTTTGAATCTCTGGTACTTCATCCATAATTTCGAAGACACGTTCTCCGCCAGCAACTGCCGCTTGAATCGTATTCATTAACGTTGCAAATTGACTAAGCGGTCTTGCGAACTGACGAGAATAGTTAATAAAAGCAGCAATGACACCTACTGTTGTCATTCCGTTTAATACCATAACTGATCCAGCTCCAATTACAAGCCCCATTCCTAAGTTATTAATAAAGTTCATACTCGGAAAAATAAATGCTGAAAAGGTTTCAGCCTTCGTTGCTGAAATTCTTAGCTGTTCGTTAATTTCATTGAAGTTATGTACGGTTTCTTTTTCTTTTCCATATAACGTAGTTACGTCTGCACCTGTAATAGCTTCCTCAATAAATCCATTTAATTCTCCTAAATCCCTTTGACGCTTCGCAAAGTTTTTCCCACTATAAGCAACAAGTTTTTTTGTAACGAAAAACATAATAGGTACCGTAATTAAAGTGACAATTGCTAAAATCCAATCTAATGAAAACATCGCAATTGTTACACCTATAAACGTTAACGCTGATGAAATGATTTGCACAACACTTTGTGTCAAAGCTTGATTTAAGTTATCAATATCATTTGTCACACGGCTCATTAAATCACCTTGAGAACGTACATCAAAGAATCGTAGAGAAAGTGTTTGGATTTTCTCAAAAATATCTTGTCGTATTTTTTGTATTGTTTTTAATGCAACATTAATCATGACAAATGTTTGTAACCATGTTAACAATACGGTTATCCCATATATTGCAATGAGTAGCATGCACATTCTCGCTGTCCCGCTTAAATCCTTCGGTACAATATATTCATCAATGATGACCCCCATATAATATGGCCCAAGTAAACCGAGTAATGTCGTGATGAATACAAGAATAATAACGAACATAAGTGATGCTTTTTGATACCCCATATAGTTCCATACTCGCATTATAGTTCCTTTAGTATTCTTTGCTTTTCCCTTTTTCGGATTATTACGTCCACCTTTATTTCCAAATTGTCCTTGAAAATTACGCACGCTCTTCCCCTCCTTCTTGCTGCAGGTTACCACCTTGGGAAAGATAAATTTCCTGATACACTTCACAAGTTGCCAATAAAGCCTCATGCGTACCACTTCCAACTAATTCACCGTTATCCAGAACGAGAATTTTATCAGCATCTATAATAGAGGATATTTTTGATGCGATTAAAAATGTCGTTGTGCCACTATATCTCGACCTTAATGCTTCTTGTATTACAGATTCTGACTTCGCATCAACTGCCGATGTAGAATCGTCTAATACAAGAATAGATGGTTTTCTCACTAAGGCTCTTGCAATAGATATACGTTGTTTTTGACCGCCAGATAGATTGGTTGCACCTTGTGTTAAGTTATATTGATAAGAGTCTTCCAGCTTATTGATAAACTCAGTCGCACAAGCAGATGAAGACGCTAATTCCAATTCATCATAAGTGGCATCTTCTTTTCCATAACGTAAATTCTCTTCTATACTGCCTGAAAAGAGAAGTGCCTTTTGTGGAACGAAGCCAATTGAAGCACGAAGTTTTTGCAAATCGTACGCTTTCACATTGACATCATCTATACATATTTCACCTTGATCAACATCGTAAAGTCGCGGCAATAGTTTCGCCAATGTAGATTTACCACTTCCAGTAGATCCAATAATCCCTATTTTTTCACCTTTACGTACAGTAAATGAAATATCTTTTAAAACATATTCATTATTTTTCGTATAACTATAACTAACATTTTTAAACTCTACATTACCATCCACTTGCTTTGGTTCATATACGTCGCCTTCAGTTGTAATGTCAACTTCAGTATGTAAAACTTGTTGTACACGATCCGCTGATGGAAAAGCACGGGCAATTTGAATAAATACCATACTAATAGACATAAGTGACATTAAAATGATATTTAAATAATTAATGAAAGCTAAAATGGCCCCTACTTGGAGTGTACCATTAAAAACTTTCTCGCCACCAATCCATAAAGTTGCTACAATCCCGCCATTTACAACTAGCATAATAATTGGCATCATCAATGAAATAATTTGTATAGCACGAATATTTATTCCAGTTAAATTTTTATTTACTTTCTCAAACTGTGAGATTTCATATTTTTGTCTTACATATGCTTTTATAACACGTACACCGGATAAATTTTCTTGTAGCTTTGTGTTTACTTTATCTAATGCTTCTTGTACTCGTCTAAATGAACCGCTCGCTTGACTTGCAATCAATACAATTGCAACTAATAAAACGGGTACGACAACAAGTAAAATAGGAAATAGGTCTCTCGCTGTTACGAAGACTATAATGATACTTCCAATAAATAATAACGGTCCACGGACAAGCACACGTAACGTCATCGTCATCGCCGATTGAATGGATGTAATATCATTTGTAACAATCGTTAATAATTTTCCTGTTCCAAATGAATCACGATTTTTGCTAGAAAATGTTTCTATTTTCGCAAACACATCTTTTCGTATGTCTGTAGCGAAATTAACAGCAGCTTTTGTAGAATACATCATACAACCAAGTCCTCCAACTAAACCGATCGCTGCTGCTCCTATCATAAGAAGCCCCATTTTTATTACATAATTCAAATCCCGATTTGCAATTCCAACATCAATAATATGTTGCATAATTGTCGGTTGAATTAAGTCCATCGCAACCTCAAGTACCATAAATAGCGGTCCAATAATAGCGAAGAACATGTATGGTTTTAAATACTGTAACAACTTGCGAAATGATTTCATACATAATCTCCTTTTTTATGAAATTACCATTGAATAATTCATATTCCTCCTTATCTAAACGATATAGTCTAGAATTTCTTCATTACTTCTATTATATTATGCAAATTAATATTTAACATTATTAAATGATAAGCACTAAAGACTTTCCGGTCAATAAATGTGCTTTATCTTACGTAAATACAAAAACCGCATTCTAAAGAAAAAGAATGCGGTTCTTTATTTATATTTGTTTAATTGTAAAACTCAATCTTAAACCTATTATTTTCAGATGGATTCCACATGTAAAATCTTATTTTAATACGATTATTACCTTTATCCTTCATCAAAATCATCTAAATGAACATTTAAAAATCCGTTAAAACTGGGAATCTATACCCTTTTAAATCTAATTCTTTATTACTCCGAACCATTAAATACTTACTAGACTGTAATTCTGTATATTGTACCTCATCAATCCCTAATTGATCTGGGCAAAAGTAAAATTCAACCTCTGTAAATGATTCAGAGATTTCCTCACATAATTCATCTAAAATCGGAAGTACTGGAGCAAATACTCCATATAACTTTAGCTTTTCATTTTCTACTTCATAAACGATCATCGCATCTAGTTTCTTAGAATAATACAATTTCTCATTCCACTTTAAGTCATACATTTTCAAATAAAACGAAGATCGATAATTTATTGTCGAAAACATATTAGAAAGCCTTTGACCATTTTCAATTATTTCATTTATTAAATTTCTATCCTCTTCATTATAAAAATCTAACTTTCTAAGTATAGAATCTTTATTATTCTTTTTATCATGTGGTATAGTCATCAGATATTCCTGCACAATTTGAAATCCAAATGGTTTATATAGTTCAGGGGTTTCTGTAAACAAGAAAGCACATTCACATTGCTTATCAATTTCTTCTATCATCTTATTAAGCAATTGTGTCATTAGTCCTTGTCTACGAAAATCCGGATGTGTCATTACTGATTGAATACCCGCTGCATTTATTTTTTCACCATTAATTAGTAACGGAAGTGAAAACGCCGCAACATTTGCAATCACTTTATCATCTTGTATAAATGATAAAGCTTTATATGTATAATCCCAATATCCTTTCTTTGAAAAATCATGTAATGTTTGACTTGTAATCCCAAACACTTCTTCAAATAAAGGAAATAACTGCTCTCTTTTCGGTTCTTCTAATAGAAGATTTGCAATTTTTTCAATACTCCCCATGTTGTACCTCCATATGTCGATTCCATTAAATTAGATAAACTTATAAGACCTACCCATAAAATAATAGGCCTTACAAATCAATATAGTATCATAAAACATAAAAAAAGAATCTAATTAATTTTATGTTTTGACTCTTTAAAAATAAGTCGAATAAACCAATATTAAGTTTTTTTGAATATTAATAAGTTTATTATATAAAAATAGCGCTTTCTAATGAGTTTTTAATAATAGATGTCTATTATACACATATCCGAGCCAACGAGAG
>NZ_JAEHBK010000031.1:0-43992 GCF_016483685.1 Bacillus cereus group sp. N8
CCGAGCTCCGATAGAATATCGAATCTCGATGGCTGCTTAGTCTTTTTAATATTGTCTACTTGACAGGGATAAGACCATAGGCAGTCTCTTTTTATTTATAAAACAAATTATAAAGGTTTCTCTTTATTTCGGGCATGTGATATCATTTAATTTTATATAAATAGTATTCGAGTAATTGTAATCATAACAATTTAAAACGATAAAGGATGATAATAGATTGAATAATCATAGTAAAACACCTGCATGTATATATACGTATGCGTTTCGAGAAGAGGAACGTGCTTTATGTTACTTGGAAATGCGTTCGTTCTTTGGGATGGAGTCTCACGTTAATATTTTGAAAAGTGAAGTCAAGATTGCTCCGAGTAGAAGTCCGTTTATTAAAGAGCGCGTTGAGGTTATGTATGAAGGGGACGACTTAGAAAGCATTTTAGAACAAGTGGAACAAATTGATTTAGCGGGAGCGACATTCAAAGTTATCTTCGTTAAAATTAATGATCTTGGTAAAGAAAATAAAATTGAATATGGGGAAAGACGCCTTATTGAACGAGACCTTGGCATGCATATTGAAGGAGAAGCTGATGTTCGTAATCCAGAGCGTGTATTCGGGATTGTTCCTCTTGGAGGACGCTGGTACTTCGGGCACTATGTAGAAAGTGATCCGGTTTGGTATCATCACATAAAAAAACCGCATAGCTATTCGACATCACTGAGCACCCGTGTTGCTAGAGCTGTCGCAAATATCGCTGTACCAAACCCAGATGGAGTACGAGCAATTGACCCGTGCTGCGGAATTGGAACAGTAGTAGTAGAAGCACTTTCTATGGGAATTAACATTGTTGGTAGAGATATTAATCCACTTGTAGTTCTTGGAACGAGAAAAAACATCGCACATTTCGGATTTGAAGGAACAGTAACAAAAGGCCCAATTGAAGAAATTACTGAGAACTACGACGTCGCAATTATCGATATGCCGTACGACCTATTTACGCACGCAACACCAGAAGATCAACTCTCGATTCTTTCAAGTGCGCGCCGCATTGCAAAAAAAGTAGTCGTTGTCACGATGGAAACAATGGACGACATGATTCATGAAGCGGGATTTGAAATTAAAGACCGCTGTATCACAAGAAAAGGATCATTTTCTAGACAAATTCTTGTTTGTGAATAAGAAAGAAAGGTCACCCATTTGGGTGACCTTTTTTGGTTTGCATTATTTTAGCAGTATGTGTGATTGGTTGGTGGAATAGAGGTGGGATTTGTCGATAAGTCGATATTCCAGGTCGAAACGCCGATATATTCCAAGAATCAATCGATCGCAGATTACTCTTCTTTCGTCTTCTCTTGTTGTGCAATTAGTAAATTACGTAATACGTGTCCGCGGTAGCTTTCTAGCTTTCGTCCTTCATGATAGCGGACGCCTAATTTCTTTAGTTCAGCTACGTACCAGCCTTTTGTTCCATAGTACATGAGATCACTTCCTTTTTACTTTTGAACAGTATATGTGCCTGGGCGAGAGAATTTTCTTTTTTTATTCATGAAATTTGCGAAACTGAACATTGAATATTCAGTTTATTTGTATTATGATTAACTTATTAACGGATGACAGTGATTAGCCTCCCTGTAAGCCCGAATGCCTTTTTGAAAATGAATAGAGGAACAACTTCTTTCCACTTGAACTTCCTTAGCAGGAGGACGAGCCATAAGGATAGGGGCAGTAAAATTCAATGCAGTTGTATGCGTTGTTTTTCTGGCTCTTTTTATTTTTTACTTAAAGTAGGAGGGGATTTTTAGAAAGCGTTGTCAATGGAGTATGGTGTACGTCCACGCTAATGGAGGGGCTGGTGAATTGTTTGGCTAAAGAGAAAAAAGAGTTACAGAAGGATTTAAAAACTCGGCATATAACAATGATTTCGATCGGCGGGGTTATCGGTGGTGGTTTGTTTGTAGGAAGTGGAACGATTATTCAATCGACGGGTCCAGCAGCGATTTTGTCCTACATCATCGGCGCTTTAATGGTTGTGCTTGTGATGCGGATGTTAGGAGAGATGGCAGCGGAAAATCCTGATAGCGGTTCTTTCGCAACGTATGCGAACAAAGCAATTGGGCCGTGGGCAGGGTATACGATTGGGTGGTTATATTGGTTTAACTGGGTCATTATTATCGCAATTGAAGCGGTGCTTTTAGGCGTGATGATTAACAATTGGTTCCCTTCAGTGCCAGCATGGATTGCGAGTTTATGTATGGTTCTTTTAATGACGATGACGAATGTATATTCAGTAAAACTGTACGGTGAGTTTGAATATTGGCTAGCGTTTATTAAAGTTATTGCGATTGTTGCGTTTTTAATTTTAGGCGTTTCGATGTTTTTTGGTCTTGTTCCAGGGGTGGATAGACCGAGTCTTTCTGTTATTACGGAACACGGTGGTTTCTTCCCGAATGGAATTGTCCCTGTCTTACTGAGCGTTGTGTTTATTTCTTTCTCGTTATCAGGAAGTGAAGTAGCAGCGATTGCAGCCGGAGAATCGGAAAATCCAGAGAAGAATGTTATACGAGCTATTAATAGTGTTGTATGGCGCCTTATGCTTTTCTTCGTAGGTTCGGTAACGATTTTAGTTATGTTTATTCCGTGGACGGATAAGGAGTTATTAAAACTTCCGTATGCAAGTTTATTTAATATGGCAGGAGTACCTGCAGCCGCAGAAATTATGAATGGTGTTGTCTTTCTATCACTACTTTCCGTTATGAACTCAGGTATATATACGAGTTCGCGTATGTTATTTTCACTTGCTAAAAAAGGAGATGCTCCGGCTAGTTTTTCACGATTAAATAGTAGAGGGACGCCGGTTGTAGCGATCTATGCAAGTATCGTATTTGCATTTATTTGCGCGATGTTGAAATTTATATCTCCTGATAAACTGTTTGCGTTTTTAGCGAATAGTTCAGGCGGGGTAACGATGCTTATGTATATGTTCGTTGCCGTTTCACATGTCATATTAAGACGAGAGAGGGAAAGAGAAGGGGCTGGCAAGCTGAAAGTGAAAATGTGGTTATTCCCTTATCTCACATATGCAACGCTTTTAATGATTGTTACGATCTTTGTTTCACAAGCATTTATAGCAGATATGCGTATGCAGTTTTACATGACATTACTAGCTACGATCCTAGTAATAATAAGCTATTTCCTAAGAGTTAGAAAGTTAGATAAGCAAAAGTTGAATGATTTTGCGATTATAAAAGATTCGGAAGTTAGTTTAGAAGACAAATAAGAAAAGGGGTATATACCATGTTGAAAGAGAAGAAGGATATTACAACTATAAAATCTAGCATATTACATGAAAGAAGAAAAAATGCAGTGCCAGAAGGACCTTACAATATTACAGAGTTGTATGTGCAATCAGCAAAAGGCGCGATTATTACTGATGTTGATGGTAACGAATTAATAGACTTTGCGGGCGGAATTGGCATGCAAAACGTCGGGCATTGTCATCCGAAAGTAGTAAAGGCGATTCAAGATCAAGTGGAATCTTCTATTCATAGTTGTTTTCATGTAGCGCCGTATGAAAGTTATATTACATTGGCGGAAAGGCTGAATGAGTTAACGCCAGGTGATTTCAAGAAAAAAACGATGTTTGCGAACAGCGGAGCTGAAGCAGTAGAAAATGCGGTGAAGATTGCTAGAAAAGCAACTGGAAGAAGCGCGATTGTTTCGTTTGAGCGTGCATATCACGGGCGTACACTTTTGACGATGTCACTGACAAGTAAGGTGAAACCGTACAAACATGGATTTGGACCGTTTGCATCAGAAGTATATAAATTACCATATCCGTATTATTACCGTGCTGACGAAGGGCTAGCACAAGAAGAAGTAGATGCACAAATTTTAGCGTATTTCGAACGCTTTATGTTAGAGGAAGTAGCAAGTGATAATATCGCTGCGATTATTTTGGAGCCACTTCAAGGAGAAGGTGGATTTATCGTTCCGACGACTACATTCATGCAAGGTGTCCGGAATATTTGTGATAAGTACGGAATCATTATGATTGCGGATGAAATTCAAACTGGTTTCGCTCGTACGGGCAGCTTATTTGCAATGGATCATTTCGGCGTAGCTCCTGATTTAATGACTTTCTCAAAATCAATCGCTGCTGGAATGCCACTTAGCGCAGTAACAGGAAGAGCGGAACTAATGGATGCGCCTGGCCCTGGTCAACTTGGAGGTACATTCTCTGGAAGTCCAGTTGCTTGCGCAGCTGCATTAGCTGTTTTAGATATTATAGAAGAAGAGAATTTAGTAAATCGCGCCGCTGAAATTGGCGCACGTATGATGGAAGTATTTAATAGTTGGAAAGAGAAATACGAGCTAGTCGGTGATGTGAGAGGAATCGGCGCGATGACTGCAATCGAGCTTGTAAAAGATAGAGAAACAAAAGAGCCAGCGACAGAAGAAGTGAAAGCAATTATGAAGGAAACGCATAGTAAAGGGGTCATTACGATAAGCGCCGGTATTTATAGTAACGTACTTCGCTTCTTGCCGCCTCTTGTTATAACGGATGAACAGCTTGAAGAAGGGCTTACTATTTTAGAAGCTGCTATTGCGAAACTATCAAAATAAAAATGGTGGGGGCAGGGGAATGAAGTTTTTCAATTATATAAACGGTGAGTGGAGAGAGCCTTCCACGAATGCATATGTGAAAAATTATAATCCGCATAACGGGGAAGTGTTAGGTGAATTCCCGTTTAGTTCAGTAGAAGATACACGAGTTGCAATCGCATCAGCGAAAGAAGCTTTTCATAAATGGCAAAAGTTATCGTTCCAAGAGAGAGCAAGTTATTTATGGAAAGCGGCAGCTATTTTAAAAGAAAAGGTAAATGAAGTTGGGCGGGATGTAACGAATGAAGAAGGAAAGACGATTGCAGAAGGAATAGGAGAGACGAAGCGAGCGATTAGCATTCTTGAATATTATGCCGGGGAAGCAAATCAGCCGATTGGAGAGATCATCCCATCTGCTAATGAAAGTACGATGCTTTACAGTAAACGTGTAGCAGTAGGACCAGTCGGATTAATTACGCCGTGGAACTTCCCAATTGCGATTCCAGCGTGGAAAATGGCGCCGGCACTTATTTACGGAAATACGATTGTCATTAAGCCGGCTGAAGTTACGCCAAAATCGGTGTACCATCTTGTGAATGCTTTTCATGAGGCTGGTATTCCAGCGGGCGTTATAAATTGTGTATTCGGCAAAGGTTCTGAAGTTGGAGCAGAATTAACGGGAAACCCTGATATAAAAGCGGTATCTTTTACTGGCTCTAATCACGTTGGAAATATCATTCAGAAAGCAGCCGTTGAAACTAGGAAAAAAGTACAATTAGAGATGGGCGGAAAAAATCCGTTAGTTGTATTAAAAGATGCCGATATTGAAAAGGCGGTAAATATTGCGATAAAAGGTGCGTTTATGTCAACGGGGCAAAAATGTACCGCAACAAGTAGAGTAATAGTTGAAGAGGGCATTTATGAAACATTCCGTGATCGACTGTTACAGCGCACTGAAGCTCTTACAGTTGGGAATCCGCTATATAGTAATACATTTATGGGTCCATGTGTTTCAAAGGGGCAGCAGCAATCTGTTCTATCGATGATTGAAGTAGGAAAAGGAGAGGCTTCGTTACTGTATGGAGGTAGCGTACCAGACAAAGCTGAGCTGCAGCGAGGGTGTTATGTTTTACCGACTATTTTTGAAAATGTAGACAAAGATGCACGCATTGCAAAAGAAGAGATTTTCGGCCCAGTTATATGTTTATTTAAAGTGAATAGTTATGAAGAAGCAGTTTCTTTAGCAAATGATACAGAATACGGATTAAGTGCATCGATTTGTACAAATAATTTAAGTTTGTCGCAAAGGTTTATTGATGATATGGAAGTTGGAATGGTTCATGTGAATTCAGAAACTGCAGGAGCAGAACCACAAGTTCCGTTTGGTGGAATGAAAAACTCTAGTGCTGGACCGCGTGAACAAGGAAAAGCAGCGAAAGAATTTTATACGAGAATAAAGACAGTATACGTAGATCAAGTATAAACAGTAAAAAACATAGTAACGGAGGATGAAATATGCGTAAAGGGACATTTTTTATGGCAGGACATTCGAGACTTCCGAAAGGGATGGCTGTTCGCAGTATGTACGAAACATTAACGATTACAATTGAGGCAGATCATAAATATCACGTCATTATTGAAGCGTCATGTACGCTTGCGACAGAGCATGGTAGGGACTTCGTCGCTCAAATGTTGAGAGGACATAGTTTGCAAGATGGTATTGAAGAAATCGTTCAAGATATTATGGACCATTATCAAGGAAAAGCGCAAAATGCTATTGTCAGTGCGGTAAAAGATTTGCATCGCCAATATGTAAGTTATTTAAATGATGAACAGCTAGAAGGAGAGTACGAGGAAACAACACCATAAAAACTGTCTAGTTTATCCCGCATTAACGCGCAGTAAGATCTCCACAGATCAACTGCCCGTAAATGCCCGATTGGTGAAACTAATGATCAGTGGGGATGAACTACGTCCCCACTGATCAAAGTTTCACTTTATATCGCCATAAACGAGAGCCAGTTGTATTTCCGTTAACGGGATACGACTGGCTTATTTTATTTGGGAGGTAAGAAAGATGAAAAAGTTAAATGAAGTTCAAACTGTGAAACAAGAGGAGAAAAAAAGAGGGTGCGCAGAAAGTAAGGGGATTTGTAAAATGTGTAAAGTTTGTCGAGAAAATAATAAAAAACGAATTGACAGTTAGAATATTTTGAATTATTATTTAATTAATAAGATCCATACGAGAAATTAGCCTTCTCTATATCCGATCTTGCTTTCCTGTTTTACAAATATTTTCATACAAACTGTCTATTATTATTGTACTTTAAGAGATTAAAGAACATTCGTAATTATGAGCCAGTTGTACGTTTCTACGATTTTATGTCGTGGTATGCGTATAACTGGCTTTTTCGTTGTTAGGACAGTAAGACCGAATCTCAGCATAAGAAGATAAGGATAACTGTCTGTAAAAAGCGTCAATACGTTCTTCATATTTAAATTAGGGAGGAATTGAAATGTCGATTATTACAGAACAAAATGCGAAGATGAAATTTGCAAAGAAATATGAAGGGTATGAAATTGCTCCTCATCCAGAGCATAAACGTTTATACCATATTACGCTAAACCAGCAATTGCTTAAGCAGTTTTTTGAAGAGGTAAAAGAGCATTCAGAGCAGTCACTGCAATACATTCCTTATTCTCGGTTTAATCTTGCGGATGGAATGAGAAAGATTTTTGGGCAATCATTTATGGATAACATTCGCGGCATTATTCATGACCGTGAAACGGGCGGATTTACAATTGGGGTACAAGGTGAAACATCAGATCCAGCAGACTATGTGAAATTTGCAACAGCATTAACACATTTAATCGGGGAGCCAAACTTTGATGCAATGACAGGAACGTATTATGCTAGATTTAATGTGAAAGATACGGATAGTAGTGATTCTTACCTTCGTCAAGCGTACCGATTGTTTACACTGCATACAGACGGAACATTCGTTGATGAACCGACAGATTGGCTTCTTATGATGAAAATTGAAGAGCAAAATGCAGTAGGCGGAGAATCTCGTTTATTACATTTAGACGATTGGGAAGATCTTCAGAAATTTAGAGAGCATTCACTCGCATCTGTTAAAATTACGTATAAAGCACCACCAAGTAAAAATTCACAAGAAATCGTCTATCGTGAAACATTTTTTGACGTAAATAACGCACCGTGTATTTGCTTTATTGATCAGTTCGCTTATCCAGATAATATTGAACAAGCAAACTATTTGAAAGACCTATCATATTCTGTTGAAAATTCACCAGCAACACATGCATTGAAATTACCAATTGGTGACTTAGTTCTTTTAAACAACTTATTTTGGATGCACGGAAGAGCTGCATTTGAGAAAAATAAAGATTTATATAGAGAACTAATGCGTCAACGTGGTTGTTTTTCTAAATAAGTTTGTACGGCGGGTCTTAAAAAAGGCCTGCCTTTCATCATATTAAGGGGGAAGTAGGATGTATGACTTTATAATTATTGGCGGAGGAATTGTTGGCCTTTCAACTGGAATGGCTTTAACGAAAAAATTCCCTCGTGCGAAAATCGCGATCATTGAAAAAGAAAAGGAACTTGCACATCATCAAACTGGACATAATAGCGGAGTAATTCATTCTGGAATTTATTATAAACCAGGGAGTTATAAAGCGAAGTTTGCCAAAGAAGGAAACGCAGCTATGGTTCAATTTTGTAAAGAAAATGACATCGCTTATGACATGTGCGGAAAAGTAATTGTCGCTACAGAAAAAGAAGAACTTCCTCTTTTACATAACTTATATGAAAGAGGCTTACAAAACGATTTACGTATTGAAAAAATAGATAAGGAAGAATTAGCTGAAATTGAACCTCATGTAAAAGGACTTGGGGCAATCCGTGTTCCCTCTTGCGGGATTGCTGATTATAAAGGAGTAAGTTATGCATTTGCTCGCTTCATTCAAGAAAGCGGAGGAGAAGTACATTTAGGAACAGCCGCAGAGCGTATTACTGAGAAGAAAGACGCCGTAACAATTGAGACAAACAAAGGCACATTTAAAACGAAATTTCTCATTAACTGCGCCGGCTTACATAGCGATCGTATTGCGAAAAAGACAGGCATATTGACGGATATGAAAATCGTTCCGTTCCGCGGTGAATATTATGAACTCGTCCCGGAAAAACGTCATCTCGTAAAACATTTAATTTATCCAGTTCCAAATCCAGAATTCCCGTTTTTAGGTGTTCATTTCACAAGAATGATAAACGGAGACGTACATGCAGGACCAAACGCAGTATTAAGCTTTAAGCGAGAAGGTTATACGAAAACGGACTTTGACATTAAAGACTTCATGGAAACAATGACATACACAGGCTTCTGGAAAATGGCAATGCCAAATATGAAAGAAGGCATAAAAGAAATGGTGCGCTCATTTAGTAAACAATCATTCCTAAAAAGCTTACAGCGCTTAATACCAGAACTTACAGAGAAAGATATCGTGCCAACTCATGCAGGTGTAAGGGCACAAGCTATTTTATCAAACGGAAATATGGTTGATGACTTCTGCATTATCCCTGGCATTAATTCTTTGCATATTTGTAATGCACCATCTCCAGCAGCGACGGCTAGTATAAAGATTGGTGAGGAGATTGTAAGGCAAGTGCCGGATGTTGTGGCGGTTAGGGTTTGATGGGGTCCCCCGGGTTTCGGGGGATTTTTTGTTTAGTGGTTGGCTGGTTGTAAGTCCCCACACTGCTCAATGTTCTACTTCATAAGTAATCCCGTATTTCTTCAGTTTCTTATATAAATTAGCCCGGGACATGCCTAACTTTTTCGCAGTGATGCTTTTGTTTCCGTACGTGTCTTCGAGAGCTTGTATAATTCTAGTTTTCTCTAAGTTCTTTTTCTCATCAAGGAGTGAGCGCTCTGTAAGATGGACAGATTTTTGCGAAGGCAATAGCTGCAAAATATTTGCTTCGCGTATTTCTTTCCCGTCATGAAGGACAATTAATCTTTCTATTATATTGCGTAGTTCACGAATATTACCCGGCCAAAAATATGTATGCAATCGATTCATTGCTTCTTGATGAACGAATGGAGCGGGCTTGTTATATTTAAACGAAAATTCTTTTAAGAAATGATGAGTTAAAAAGGAAATATCGTCTGTGCGCTCTCTTAGCGGCGGGATGTGCGCTGTGAAAACATTTAATCTATAAAACAAATCAGATCGAAAAGTTCCGCTGAGCACCATATCTTCTAAAATACGATTCGTCGCGGCAATAATTCTTACGTTTATTTTTTTCGGCGTTTGTCCGCCAATCCGGTAAATCTCTTTTTCTTGTAAAGCGCGAAGTAGTTTCACTTGCATATCAAGGGGGAGTTCTCCCACTTCATCTAAAAATAAAGTACCGCCATTTGCTAATTCTAACTTTCCTGCTTTTCCGCCTTTAGCGGCTCCAGTATATGCCCCAGATTCATAACCGAATAACTCACTTTCAAAGAGAGCGGCAGGAATAGCGCCGCAATTAATCGGGATAAAGGGTTGCTTGTTTCTAAGGCTTGCTTCGTGAATGGCCTGGGCAAATAGCTCTTTCCCAACGCCGCTTTCTCCTGTAATTAAAATCGTCGCATCAGTTTTTGCTACCTTTTTCATGTTGTGGATAATGTGCTGAAGTGTTGCGTTATTACCTTTAATCGTGCTGAAGGGGTCATCTTGTTGATGTTGAATCATTTGCTTTAATTGCTGTAATTCTTCAGAAGTAGAGGATAATTTTTCATTTAACTTAATTGTCGCGGTAATATCTCTTTCTACAGACATAGAACCAACTAATTCATTGTTTTCATCATAAATAGGAGTCGTACTAATTAAGACGTGCTTATCTGGCCGAGGAAGATGATAAATATCCCGAACCGGTTGCCCGCTCTCAAGAACTTTCAAATTCATAATATCTTCTTTTGAAAAGAACTCCTGCACGTTTCTTCCGATAATATTTTCTTTTTTTATGTTATACATTTTTTCTGCTGCCTCATTCCAGTACAGCATAACTCCTTCCGTATTTACGATAGAAATCGCTTCTTCCACGTAAGAGAGGAGTGTATGCAACGTTGGAACTGCAAAGGTATCGAATTGTTTCATAACATGGCCTCCAAAGAATTTATCCCGCTATTTGTGGGCTGAAAATCAGTAGGGGATTTATAAAATCACCACTGGTTTTATAAAAAAGTAGACAGTAGTATACAGATTTGTTGCCAAAAGGATACACCTTTTTCAGAAAAATGTAAACAAATTAATGCTTTGTGATTTGGCATAGTATTTGCATTGAAAATAGTATCAACATATAGAGGAGAGATAGAAATGAAGGTTAGTAAAATATACACAACAATTGATGCTCATGTAGCTGGGGAACCGCTTCGAATTATTACGGGCGGAGTGCCAGAGATCAAGGGAGAAACGCAACTTGAAAGACGTGCATACTGTATGGAACATTTGGATCACCTTCGCGAGGTTCTTATGTATGAACCGAGAGGACATCACGGCATGTACGGTTGTATCATTACACCGCCTGCAAGTGCTCATGCTGATTTTGGCGTACTATTTATGCACAATGAAGGCTGGAGTACGATGTGTGGTCACGGCATTATTGCTGTCGTTACAGTAGGAATTGAAACAGGGATGTTTGAAGTGACAGGTGAAAAACAAAAATTCATTATTGATAGCCCTGCCGGGGAAGTTATTGCGTACGCAAAATTTAACGGGAGCGAAGTAGATTCCGTATCATTTGAAAATGTTCCTTCGTTCGTATATAAGAAAGACGTTCCTATCAAAATAGATGACTATGAATTTCAAGTAGATATCGCATTTGGCGGAGCATTTTATGCGGTAGTAGATAGTAAAGAATTTGGTTTGAAAGTTGATTTCAAAGATTTATCTGCTATTCAAACGTGGGGCGGTAAAATTAAACACTATATCGAGAGTCAAATGGAAGTGAAACATCCACTTGAAGAAGGTTTAAAAGGAATATACGGCGTTATTTTCTCAGATGAGCCGAAAGGAAAAGACGCTACTTTACGAAATGTAACAATCTTTGCTGATGGGCAAGTAGATCGTTCCCCTTGCGGCACAGGAACTTCCGCAAGAATCGCAACTCTTTTTGAAAAAGATGCTTTACAAAAGGGAGAGATTTTCATCCACGAATGTATTACTGACGGCCAATTTGAAGGAGAAGTATTATCTTTAACAGAGGTAGATAAATATGAAGCAGTCGTTCCGAAAGTAACGGGGAATGCGTTTATTACAGGATTCCATCAGTTCGTTGTAGATCCGAGAGATGTTTTGAATCGGGGGTTTTTGTTAGCTTAATGTTTTCTTAAGGGGAGGGACCTTTGGATGAAGTGGTGGCGAAAATTAAATTTACCTGTGAAAATCTTGATAGGGGCATTAATCGGTATTGCGTTAGGGGTAGTATTTGGACCGAAAGTAGCTGTTTTAAAACCGATTGGGGATATATTTATTCGTTTATTACAAATGATTATCGTTCCTTTAACTTTTTTAAGTATCGTCTCAGGTATCGCGCAGCTTGAAAATCCGAAAATGTTAAGGGCAATTGGCGGGAGAATTTTTATTTACTATGCAATTACTGCTGTATTAGCGACTAGTATTGGCGTAGTGATCGCTTTTATTATCAACCCTGGTAAAGGAGTAGAAGGTCTTCTTGCGAATGGACAGAACTTTAAAGAAGAGAAGTTTAGTTTTGTAGATAATATCGTGCAATGGTTTCCTTCTAACGTCATTCAAGCAGCTTCAGAAACGAGTATGCTTCAAATTATAATCTTTGCTATTTTTGTCGGGGTGGCACTTATTCTTCTCGGGGATCAAGCGAAAGGAATTCGTAAATTAGTGCATGAAGGATCAGGAGTCATGATTAAAATTGCAGAGCTCGTTATCGGATTTGCACCATATGGGATTATGGCGTTAATTGCTCATGTAGTTGGCACATTTGGAGCTGAAATGCTTACTGCGGTCGTTAGCTATGTAGTAGCTGATTATTTATCATTGCTACTCATTGTGTTCATTATGTACCCAATTGTACTGAAAGTTTTCGGGAAAATAAGCCCAATTCATTTCTACAAACAAGTGAGTCCAGCTATGCTCGTAGCTGCTAGTACAACATCGAGTAGCGCTACTCTTCCAGTAACGATGGAAGTTGCGCAAAAAAGGCTTCGTATCCCTGAATCGGTAGCTGGTTTCACCATTCCGCTTGGAGCTACTGTTAATATGAACGGATTATCAGCGGCGCTCGGTGTTTTAGCGGTCTTCGCATTAAATGTATACGGAATTCCGATTACATTTGGGCTTATTATGCAAACTGTATTTTTAGGAATTGTCCTTGCAGCGGGCTGTGCCGGAGTAAAAGGTGCGGACGTTATTACCGCGACCATTTTACTTTCTACACTAGGGCTCCCGCTAACAATTATCCCGATCATCGCAGCTGTTTCTCCGCTCGTTGATATGGGCCACACGGTTGTAAATATTACGGGTGATTTAGTAGGAGCGCAGGTCGTGAATGAAAATATAGCACAAAGTGAGGAGAAGAATATAGGAAAGGGTGAACAAATATGCTAGTCATAAGCGCGAACGAGCAAAAAAACTTAGTAAATATGAATGAAGTCATTGAATACGCGGCGCTTGCTTTAAAAGAATTTTCAGCAGAAAGAACGATTACACCAATTCGCGGCTCATTACCATTTGCGAACGAGCAAAATACCGCATTAATTATGCCTTCAGTAGCGGAAGGGCTTGAAGCTCTTGGTTTAAAAGTAGTAACGGTAGCGCCTCATAATAAGAAGTTAGGAAAGAAAACGATAAATGGAATTGTTATGCTATCAGACTTTCAAACAGGAGAACCACTCGCACTTTTAGAAGGTTCCTATTTAACGATGATCCGAACAGGCGCCTTATCAGGAGTAGCGACAAAACATTTAGCTCGTCATAACGCAAAAACTTTATGTATCATCGGCACCGGTGAACAGGCAAAAGGAATTGCAGAAGCTGTATTCACGGTTAGAGATATTGAAAAAGTAATTTTATACAACCGAACGGAAGAAAAAGCCTATGCATTCGCGCAATATATACAAGAGAAATTCAGCAAACCGGCCTACGTTTACACAAATCCAAATGAAGCAATAAGCGAAGCGGACATCATCGTCACAACTACGAATGCATCTACACCAGTCTTCTCAGAAAAATTACAAAAAGGCGTCCACATAAACGCCGTCGGTTCATTTAGACCGAGCATGCAAGAACTACCATCTCACGCCATCACAAGCGCAAACAAAGTAGTAGTCGAATCAAAAGAAGCAGCATTAGAAGAAACAGGTGATCTTCTAGTGCCAATAAAAGAAGGTTTATTTAAAACTAGCGACATTCACGCTGAACTTGGTCAAATTATAAGCGGAGAAAAAGCTGGTAGAGAGAATGATGAAGAGATTACTATTTTTAAATCAGTTGGTTTAGCAGTAGTAGATATTATCGTTGCGAAGTATTTGTATGAGAAAGCGGTGGAGCGTGGAGTGGGGAATAGGATTGAGTTTTGAGGCTGCCTTTTGGTGGTCTTTTTTATTTGGGGGATAGGTTACTCTGTTTGGTGATTCGTATATTTTTGGAGAAAGTGTATTGGGATTGTGGTGTTCTTGTTGTTTATACTGCGTGTACACATCTCAAATGTAATGCAAAAGCTAGTGTTAAAGGGCATTCACAAGTAGTTGTTGAACTCCTTCGTAAGGGAGAGCTT
Organism: Bacillus cereus group sp. N8; assembly: GCF_016483685.1. NCBI lineage: Bacteria > Bacillati > Bacillota > Bacilli > Caryophanales > Bacillaceae > Bacillus > Bacillus cereus group sp. N8. Next base: position 14,412 of record NZ_JAEHBK010000031.1, read on the forward strand.
GAAAGATAAGAAAGCAGCCGAGTTGTATACAAAGAGTCGGCTATTTTTCTGTTTATTTAATACTCTAAAGATACACATCTTAAAGAATATAAGATATTTATGTTCAAAATGCCTTGGTAATTGATTAGAGAAATGAGTTTGGAAAATAGATTAATTTTATTTAGAGAAGAAGAACTTAGAAAAGCATCTAATCATATTATTAATTTGAATGAAAATTTTAATATATATCAGTATTGGATTCTATTGGAGTTGTCTTTGTTTGTCCCTTATTTTCCAATTGGAGAATAAGGGACAAAGTTTTATGAAGGAGTAAATTTAGACACCAAGTATGCAGCTTGTTTACCATTCCCGCCATTCTTCTGTTATGTCTTCTTCGGATTCTAAGCCAGCTATTCGTGCTGCTGTATCGATAAATTCATAGAGATCTTCTCTTTCCATTGTTTCGATAAAATAGTCATGTTCGTCATTTAATTCATTTATGTTAACAACGACTTCTTTAACGACTTGCATTATTTCGACTTCGGTTGGATTCTTACCCAATTGCTCTAAATTGTTAATGTAAGTGTCGAGAACTTTATTTGTTGCACTTATATTTTCTTCAGTGAAAAACTCCCCATCTTCATCATTCTCAATCCATGGGGTTGTTGGTTTGTTTTTTTTCAATTCATCAAATGTCATGATAACCTCCTAAAAATGTTTTTTATCTTTAATCCCATTCTACATTCTCGATTATATATAACAACCATTTCAGAGGAATTTCTTGTAGGCTGCTAGTTTTTCAACTCATTTTACGAGGCCATCTATTCGTGGTCTTTTTATTTTAACCTCCGCATAAATATAGTTTATCGCAAGGATTCATTGATAGATTTCAAACTTTCTACCTTTGCGAAAAAGTTTGACAATACATACGGGTAGTGGTAATTTAAAACCTATAAGAAAACTCGGTATTAATTCCGAGTTTTCTTATAGGTGTAAATAGTCGAGAGGGGTCGAAATATGAAGAAGAAGTTGTTTGCATTACCATTTGTCCTACTATTACTTATTGCATTAGCGGCTTGCTCAGGAGAGAAAGATTCTTCGAAGCAAGCGAACACTAGTAAATCAGGGACTCCGAAAGATGGAGGAACGTTAACAGTTGGTGTTAGCGACAATCCCGATACGATGAATCCGCTTTATGCGAATGATCGTGTGTCATTGACGATACAGCAAGCTTTATATGCACCGCTGTATCATATGGAAGACGGTAAGAAAAAGTTTGTTCTTGCTGAAAGCTTTACGCCTTCAGAGGATCAATTAACATGGACTTTAAAACTAAAAGATAATTTGAAATGGCATGATGGTAAGAAAATTACATCAGACGATATTGTATTTACATTCCAATCTATTTTAGATGAGAAGCAAAATAGTTCAAGCCGTGAAAACTTTATTTTTAAAGGAAAGCCGCTTGAGGTGAAAAAAGTGGATGAGCTAACGACTCAATTCGTATTACCACAAGTAAGTGCATCTTTCGAAGGGGTTATGAACGATTTCTTCCCAATTCCGAAACATGTATTTGAAGGGGAAGCAGATTTAGTGAAGAGTAAGAAAAACTTACAGCCTGTAGGATCGGGGCCGTTTAAGTTTAAAGAGTATAAATCAGATGAGTACGTTGCATTAGATCGATTTGATGATTATGTAGGTGGTAAAGCTAAATTAGACTCTATCGTATACCGCGTTGTAAAAGACCGTAATACAGCAAATGTTTCACTGCAAAATGGTCAAATCAACATGAAGATGATTGAGCCGCAAGACTTTAAGAAATTAGATAGTACTGGGAACTTCTCAATGGTGACATTCCCTGAAGGTAGATTATTCTACTTATCTTATAACATGAATACTGATCTTATGAAGAAAAAAGAAGTGCGCCAAGCAATTGCGCATGCGTTAGATAAAAAAGAAATGATTAACTCAGCATTCGTTTCAGGTGAATTTGCAGAACCAGCAAATTCAATCTTAACGCCAGACGCTATGTATTATGCGAAAGATATTAAAGAGTATAAGTATGATAAAAAAGAAGCGAAAGATTTATTAGCAAAAGCTGGCGTAAAAGATAAAGAAAAAGTACGTGTGATGTATGTAACGAATAATAAAATTATGGAAAGCTTAGCGTTATATACACAACAAAAGTTAAAAGAAGTTGGTTTAGAAGTTGAACTAAATGCATTAGATGCTAGTGCGGCAAGTGAAAAAGGCTTAGATAAAGAGAATAAAGAATATGACATTACATTTGGTGGTTACATAATGGGACCTGAGCCAGATTCATATAAGAGCTTATTCTTAAGTAATGCTGAATACAATTATGCACGATATAAAAACGCTGATTTCGATAAGTTATGGGAAGAAGCTGCAGTTGAAACAGATAAAACAAAACGTGCAGAGCTATACCATAAAATTCAAGAGACAGCTAGAGAAGACGTACCTTATTTACCAATCGCATATCCGAAAGCAGTTATTGCAGTAGATAAAAAGTTTGATGGATTAAAAGAAGCAAAAGCAATTCCAGTTACAATGTTTGAAGATCTATCGAAGATTTATGAAGTGAAATAAGAAACTATGAAGAAGCTGATGGAAATCAGCTTCTTTATCCCGCTTTAATGGGCAGTAAGACTCGCACCTCAAAACTTGGCGAATGCGAGGAAGTTAGGTGGAAGTCCTGCTGATTAAAGTTTCACTTTATCTTGAGGGGGGAAGTTTGTGTATAAAGTAATTGCAAAGAGGCTTTTAAATGCAATTCCGCTTTTATTTGTTATTTCTATTATTTCTTTTTTATTAATAAAACTAGCGCCGGGCGATCCCGTTCGAAACTTTGTAACGCCGAATATGAGTCCAATTGATGTCGAGCGTATTCGCAAAAGTTTAGGACTAGATCAACCGATTTACATGCAATATATTTTATGGCTAAAAAATATTTTAACAGGGAATTTTGGATACTCACTTCAAAATCACCGCCCTGTTTTAGAACTTATCACAGAAAGATTACCCGCAACAATTGGGTTAATGGGATCATCTTTACTCGTCTCATTTGTAATCGCAATACCGCTTGGACTATTTACAGGTGTGAAAAAGAATTCTATCTTTGATCGCATCGTAAACTTTATCTCCTATGTGGGAATCTCAATGCCAGTCTTTTGGTTCGCGTTACTATTAATCTATTTATTCTCTTTAAAGTTGAATATGCTTCCGAGTATGGGTATGCGCACAGTCGGTCAAGATTCCTTATGGGATATTGTCCAGCACGGTATTTTACCTTGCGCGGTGCTAGCGTTCCAAAACGTCTCTGTTTATATGAGATATATTCGTTCAAGTACCATCCAGCAATTAGAAGAAGATTACGTACAAATTCAATATGCGTACGGCGCTTCAAAGAAAACAGTTTTATTTAATCACGTACTTCGAAATGTATTAATACCAATCATTACAATTTTCGGATTATCCATTCCGAGTTTAGTAGGCGGAGCGTTCATTACGGAAACAGTATTCTCATGGCCGGGACTTGGTTCGCTCGGGGTGAATGCTATTTTTAGATTTGATTATCCAATTATTATGGCAATCACATTATTATCATCGTTCATGTTAATTCTCGGTAATTTAATTGCTGATATTTTATATGGCGTAGTAGATCCGCGCATTCGAATGAGGGGGTGATTTGGAATGAACAATAGGAGATTTCAAACGATAAAAAGTAGTTTTACAAAAAATAAGTTTGTATTAATGGGAGTTATTATACTTAGTGTTTTAACAATAGCGTCTCTTTTCGCATTTGTATCACCGTACGATCCTAGTAAAATGTCGATTCCAGATCGTTTACAAGAACCGAGTATGAGTCATCCTTTCGGCACGGATGATTACGGAAGGGATTACTTAACGAGAGCGTTATATGGCGGACGAGTTTCACTTGCTGTTGGTTTTCTTGCGATGGTTGTTTCTATTACAATCGGTACGGCAGTTGGAACAATTAGCGGATATTTTGGCGGAAAGTTAGACAACTTCTTAATGCGAGTTGTTGAAGTTCTTATGTCGATTCCGTCATTCTTTTTAATGTTGTTATTAAATGCGTATTTAAAACCAGGAATTACAACGTTAGTTCTTATTATCGGACTATTAACGTGGATGGACACCGCGCGTATCGTAAGAGCAGAAACGTTATCTGTAAAAGAGCGTGAGTACGTTTTATACGCAAAAGTATCGGGACAAAAATCACTCATGATTATTGTAAGACATATCATTCCTAACATTTTATCGACCATTATAATCGCAGCGACATTAACAATTGCGACATCGATTTTAATGGAATCATCACTTAGCTTCTTAGGATTAGGTATTAGAGAACCAGATTCTTCTTGGGGCAGCATGCTGAACAATGCGCAAGGGTACATAGGTGAAGCTTGGTATTTAACGCTCTTCCCAGGGTTCCTTATTTTATTAACAGTACTAAGTTTTAACGTAATTGGTGAAGCGCTGAAGAAAGCTTTTGCACCAAAAGGGGCCGGGCATGAAAACTAAGTCGTTAAGTGAAAGGAGTGAGAAGCGTGTCTGAAAAACTATTAGAAGTGAAAAATTTAAAGACTTCTTTTTTCATAGAAGACGGAGAAGTAGAAGCTGTTCGCGGTGTTTCATTTAGTTTGAAAAAGGGTGAAGTCGTTGGGATTGTTGGCGAATCGGGAAGCGGAAAGAGTGTTATGGCGAAATCCGTTATGGCTCTCGTTACGTCGCCAGGGAAAGTGAAAGAAGGAGAAATTCTATTTCACAATGAAAACGTGCTTTCTAAATCGGAGAAAGAATTGCGTTCTATGAGAGGGAATCAAATTTCACTCATATCCCAAGATCCAATGTCGGCATTAAACCCAGTCGTGAAAATTGGAAAGCAGATGACGGAAGTAATTATTCGGCATCAAAAAGTGAAAAAGAAAGAAGCAGAGCACATCGCGGTTAACTTGTTAAAACAAGTCGGTCTTTCTTCACCGGAGGAAAGGGTGAAACAATATCCGCATGAACTAAGCGGTGGTATGAAGCAACGGGTTATGATCGCAATGGCGATGTCTTGTAATCCAGACCTTCTCATTGCGGACGAACCGACGACAGCGCTTGATGTAACAATACAAGCACAAATACTAGACTTAATGAAAAACTTAAAAAACGAAACGAATATGTCATTACTTCTTATTACGCATGATCTTGGAATTGTTGCGCAAAACTGTACACGCGTTATCGTTATGTACGGCGGGCTTATTATGGAAGAAGGACATGTACTTGATATTTTCCAATCGCCGAATCATCCATATACGAAAGGGCTATTAAACTCTCTGCCAAAAATATCGAACGGCGTAAAAGAAAGACTAGCTCCAATTCAAGGTGTAACGCCGAACTTATTGCACCCGCCGAAAGGTTGCCCATTCGCAGAGCGTTGCCCACATAAAATGGACATTTGTGAAAAAGAACGTCCGCCATATTTTGAAATCGGAAACGGAAGACGCTCTATGTGCTGGCTAAATGATAGGGCGGTAGGTGATTCCCATGCATGAAGAAAACTTAATTGAAGTTCGGAACTTAAAAAAGTATTTTCCTATTAAAAAGGGACTATTCGGCAGAAAAACAGAGCAATTAAAAGCAGTCGATGACCTAAGCTTCACAATTAAAAAGGGTGAAACATTCGGGCTAGTAGGAGAATCCGGCTGCGGAAAATCAACGACAGGAAGAAGCATCATTGGTTTACACGACGTTACTTCAGGTAACATCCTATTCGACGGAAAAGATATCGCAGATCTAAAAGAAAGTGAACTAAAAGAATATCGAAAACGAATGCAAATCATTTTCCAAGACCCATACGCATCATTAAACCCGACAATGAACGTATTCCAAATTATTAGCGAACCGATGAACATTCACGGCTCTTACAAAGAGGAAGAAAGAAAAGAAATCATTTTAGACCTGCTCAAAAAAGTAGGCCTAAAAGAAGAACACCTATATCGCTACCCGCACGAATTTAGCGGAGGCCAAAGACAGCGCATCAGCATCGCGCGCGCACTATCTGTAAAACCTGACTTCATCCTATGTGACGAACCAATCTCAGCACTAGATGTCTCAGTCCAAGCACAAGTCGTAAACATGCTGCAAGACATTCAAGAAGAAACAGGCGTCACATACTTATTCATCGCACATGACCTATCCATGGTAAGACACATATCAGACCGAATCGGAGTCATGTACTTAGGAAACATAGTAGAAATTGCCGACAGCGAAGACCTATACACAAAACCGGCACATCCATACACACAAGCACTACTCTCATCCATGCCAGAACCAGATCCAACAAACACAGGCAAAGAACGGATCATCCTAGAGGGAGAAGTACCAAGCCCACTAAACTCACCATCCGGCTGCAAATTCAGAACGCGCTGCAAATTCGCCACTGAAAAATGCGCGCAGGAAGTACCGAAAATGGTGGAGATTGCAAAAGGGCATCAAGTGGCTTGTCATTTGTTTTAGAGGAGGAAGCACTGGGGGGACCTGGTGCTTTTTGTTGTTTTACGTGGTCATTAAGCTAACAAAGGAAATTATTAGATACGAAACGCTTCTTGTTTCACAGATAACAAGTTTTGATTACCGGTGCTCCAAAATTAAGTGGAGAAATCATCATAACTACTAGTAGCCAAAAGGGAAGGGCTTTTAATTGAAACTGAACCTCCCATATTTCCATACTCTCAAAAAAGATTTATAGTTATATTATAAATCTTCTTAAGGAGAGGATATATTGAATAAGAAGAAGAGGATAAATATTGCTGTTTTTACAATCTTATTATTAATAATAGGATATACATTTTACACAATGTATAGTAAAAACATTACTCAAGATAAAGCTTCAAAAGTAGCAATAAATCACATGAAGGATAAAGAAAATATAGATCTTGTAGTTACTAAAGTTGAGATTTTACATGGAGTACGTGAGGGTTTTATTGATGTAGAAGGTTATTCTAAAAATGATAAGAAAAAGGCAATTCGCGTTACAATAAACAAAACTCAAAACTATTTAGTCTCCGGTGGGGGATTTAAGAATCAAAGGTAAACGATTAGATTACTCAAATAGTAAAGTAATTCAAATTAGAAAAAGGCACCTTAAGGTGCCTTTTTCATTACAAGGATTAAAAAATTTTTAACTAGATTTATTATTAACTAATTTATCCCCACCACCAAGCTCCGCCTCAATCTGCGAAGTCTTCGATGACTCATCCATACGCCAATACGTAATAAAGCTTATTGCGATACATCCAGCTACGTAGAAATAGAATAGTGATTCCATCCCGATACTTTTTAGCCATAATGCGATGAACTCGGCTGTTCCGCCAAATATCGCAACAGTTAGTGCATAGGGTAAACCAACGCCAAGTGCACGAATTTCAGTTGGAAAGAGCTCTGCTTTTACAATTGCGTTAATAGAAGTGTAACCAGTCACGATAATGAGACCGACCATCATGAGTAAAAATGCTACAATTGGTTCTGTCGTTTTTTCCATAAAGAAGAAGATTGGTGCTGTGAGTAAAGTTCCGAGAATACCGAAGGCCATTAATAGTGGGCGGCGTCCGATTTTATCAGATAATAGCCCTGCAATTGGTTGAAGTACAACGAATATAAGTAGTGCGGCAAAGTTAATCCAGCTTACAACTTCTTTCGGAAGACCGACTGTGTTCACCATGAATTTTTGTAAATATGTTGTGTACGTATAAAATGCAACAGTGCCTCCTAAAGTTAGACCGACTACTGTTAATACTGCTTTCGGGTGTTTCATAAGAGCGCGAACGGTTCCTGCGCTTTCGCGGTTTTTCGATTCCATATTTGAGAACTGCTCTGATTCATCCATTGTACGTCGAAGCCATAATACAGCTACTGCGCCCATCGCACCAATAATGAATGGAATACGCCATCCCCAAGCTTTCATATCTGGTTCGCTTAGTAATTGCTGAAGAACAATTTGAACGCCTAACGCAACCATCTGTCCAGCAACGAGCGTTACATATTGAAAACTTGAATAAAAACCACGGCGTCCACTACTAGCCATCTCAGATAAATACGTTGCGGAAGTTCCATACTCTCCGCCAAGTGACAACCCTTGAAGTAAACGAGCGAGAACTAAAATAATTGGCGCCATAATACCGATGCTTTCGTAACTAGGCGTACAGGCGATAATTAAAGAACCACCGGCCATAACCGTAATGGAAAGCGTTAATGCTGCCCGGCGTCCGTGCCGATCTGCATAACGTCCCATTAGCAAACTTCCGATAGGGCGCATTAAAAATCCAACTGCGAAAATAGCTGCTGTGTTCAGTAACTGACTCGTTGGATCTCCTTTAGGAAAGAATTCTGCTGAAAAATAAACAGCGAAAGCAGAGTAAACGTACCAGTCGTACCATTCAATTAAATTGCCGACGGAACCTTTAAAGATATTGCCGGCGACTCGGTTAGATTTTGCTTGAGCCATAATAATTCCTCCTCTTGCTTATAAATAAAATGATAATTATGAAAGCGCGTTCAATATAGTTGAATTGTACTGTTCATGAATTAAAATCTCAATATTATGACAATTTTATTCTTTTTGTACTTTATGTACATGGAGAGTTTTAATAGTTGCTTCATTATTAGTTTTGTCATAATAATAGAAAAAAGGAGATTGATAGTTTTGAATATTTTATCAAAGGATATGGAGTATGAAGAAATCACGCAAAGTGTCATTACAAACGAAAATAGTAAGCTTAATTATTACGTTAATTTTATTTGTCGTTCTCCTATTAGCCGGAATATTTGTTTACATTCAGTCCGTTGATACGAAGCGCCAAGTGGAACAATTAGCTCTGCAAACGGCGAAGTCACTTTCTTTTATGCCAGCTATAAAAGATGCTTTTCAATACAACGAGCATAAAAGTCCCATTCAATCCATTGCGGAACAAGTTCGCGAGCAAGCTGGTGCAGATTATGTCATTATAGAAGATCGTTATGGGGTCATGTATTCACATTCTAATTCGGAGTTGATTGGTACAAAGAGTAACAATCCATATAACTATGAAGCACTCACTTTTGGCGGATACTATACGCTTGAAGGAAATGGTGAAAGTGGTCCGGCTTTAATGGCGAAGGCACCCATTATTGTTCATAACGGAGACTATGATCAAGTAGTAGGCGTTGTGACAGTAGAGTTTTTAATAAAAGGTATTGAATCTAACATACTGAGCAGAACGAAAGAAATTATCCTCTTTTCCTTAGCGGTATTATTAGCCGGAATTGTTGGCGGCATTCTTTTAGCACGTAGTATTCGTAAAGATACACTCGGTTTAGAGCCGAATGAAATCGCAGCGCTATACCGGGAACGAAGTGCGATACTACTATCTATAAAAGAAGGAATTATCGCTCTTGATCAAAACGGTTGTATTACGATGATGAATACGTCGGCAGAAGAGATGCTGCATGTAAGTGATGATTATATGCAGCAGCACATTTCAAAAGTTTTACCGAATTTTAATACGGAAAGAGTGCTAGAAAACGATCAAGAAATCGCGTTTCAAGATAAAGTGTTTATTTTAAACATGACACCAATACTTGAAAATAACAGTACGGTAGGAGTTGTATGTAGTTTTAGAGATAAAACCGAATTGCAAAACCTTGTGAACACAATATCTGAAGTAAGAAAGTATTCAGAGGACTTACGTGCTCAAACACATGAATTTACAAATAAACTTTTCGTCTTATCAGGATTACTTCAGTTAGGACATTACAGAGAAGCGATTGAATTTATCCAACAAGAATCTAATATTCATCAAAGCCAAAATCATATTTTATTTCATCAAATTCACGATGCGAAAGTACAAGCTATTTTATTAGGAAAACTCGGAACAGCGTCTGAGAAGAAAATTGATTTTCATATTGAAGGAGATAGTGCGCTTCATCCGTTACCAGACCATATAAAAGTTTCGCACCTTATTACGATCGTTGGAAACATAATCGACAATGCGTTTGATGCAGTGAGTAACCAAAATGAGAAGAATGTTTCATTTTTTGTTACGGATATTGGGCACGATATTGTTTTTGAAGTAATAGATAGTGGAGCAGGGATACCGGCGGAAAAAATCACAACCATTTTCCAAAAAGGATTTTCAACGAAAGGAAATGATCGTGGTTACGGACTAGCAAACGTGAAAGAAATGGTAGATCTACTAGAAGGAACAATTGAAATTCAAAACGAGAAAAATGGAGGAGCTATTTTTATAATTTACCTTCCGAAAACATTGAGAGAAAGTACATGACAAACAGGGGGATGAGCATATGTTGAAGGTTGCAATTGCAGAAGATGATTTCCGCGTAGCGCAAATTCAAGAGGAGTTTTTATCAAAAATAAAGGACGTAAAAGTAATCGGAAAAGCATTAAACGCAAAAGAAACGATGGAACTACTACAAAGGGAAGAAATCGACTTACTTCTATTAGATAATTATTTACCAGATGGAATTGGAACAGACTTATTGCCGAAAATCCATGCTGACTTTCCAAACGTTGACGTCATTATGATTACAGCGGCGAATGAAAACCATATGCTAGAAAAAGCAATTCGAAACGGCGTAAGCAACTACCTTATAAAACCCGTCACGTTAGAACAATTTGTCCGCACAATTGAAGACTATAAAAGAAAGAAGCAATTATTACATAGTAACAATGAAGTAAATCAAGCACTCATCGATAACTTTTTCGGTACTTCGCAAATGCAAGATATGAAAAACTTACCGACAGGTGTTGATCCGTTAACACTTCAAAAAGTGAAAGGAATTATAAAAGGATTCGAAGAGGGTATTACAATAGAAGAAATGGGAGAACAAATGGGAGCTTCCAGAACAACCGCGAGAAGATATTTAGAATACTTAGTAGCGACAAACGAATGTACAGTAGAATACACATACGGCATTATCGGGCGACCAGAACGAAAATATCGAATAGGACGAGGACTATGAAAAAACGATTATTACTATGTATATGGATCATGACAGGAGTAATAGCTGGTTGTTCCTCAGAAAAACCTCAAACGAATACAGTAAACATAGAAGAAGTAGAAATCGTTGCGCCAAACGTTCAAGGAGCAGGATGGGACTTAACAGCGCGGGCGATGCAAAAAACGCTAACAGAAGAAAAAATCTTCACAAAACCAATCACAGTCACAAACAAAGTAGGCGGCAGCGGTGATGTCGGATGGAAATATACGAAACAAAAAGGCGGTCACGTACTTGCGATTAACTCAAGCTTACTCATAACGAACAACTTACTAGGCCATAGTAAACTAACATATAAAGACTTCACCCCACTCGCAACGCTAGCGTCGGACTGGGAAGTCGTTGTCGTATCAAAAGACTCTAGCGTAGACAACGCAAACGAACTAATGGAACAACTAAAACAAGACAAGAAAAACTTCAAAATCGGCGTGGCCCCCGGCCTAGGAAACGACGATCACCTATCCTTCGTACAAGTAAGCAAAGCCTTCGGCATAAACCCTGCCGAACTACAATTCTTCGTCTACGAAAACAAAGAAAAAATCATAAACGCCCTAACGAACAAACAAATAGGCGCCGCAACAATGACCCTATCCGAAGCCGAAAAACAATACAAAGCCAGCAAAATAAAAATACTAGCCGTATCCGCACCAAAGCGCCTAGACCGACTACCAGAAATCCCAACTTGGAAAGAACAAGGCATCGACGTTGTCTTCCAGCACTGGAAAGGGATTATGGGACCAAAGGATATGACGGAGGAAGAGGTTGCTTATTGGGATAGTGTTATTAAGAAGATGGTGGAGAGCGATAGTTGGAAGGGGATTTTGAGGGAGCGGGGTTGGGAAGGGTTTTATAAGGGGAGTGGGGAGAGTAGGAGGTTTTTGGAGGAGAGTAGTGAGTGGTATGGGGGGATGGTGGGGAAGAAGTAAAGCAGTAAGTATTTAGGTGATAAAGAAAAGATTTAACGTTTCATGTATAATATGAAGAGTAAGCCACCAACAACTATTGAGTTGGAAGAATATTGTTACACAACTTAAATTGTAAATACTTATTTATTAACATTTTTATAAGTGAAATTTTTTAATAACAAAAAGGACTCGATTATGAGTCCTTTTGCTTGTTGTATTTGTGTATTGATTACTTAAAAAAATAGTATTGACTTAAACTTCTACTGTGTTGTACTCACGTACGATTTCTCCTAACTCAATTCCTATACGTTCAACGATTCCTGTAACTAAGGCATTCCCCATGAAGAATAAACGCATACGGTCTGAAACCTCACGGACATTTTCAAGATTATCTTTTTTGAATTTGGTCCAGTCTGGAGGGAAATCTTGTAATAATTCGGCTTCAATCGGTGTAAGCAGTCGGTATTTCCCATCGATTTTAAGCAAATGTGTTGAACGGTTTACAGAACCTTCACTTGTAAGCATTGTGCGTCCCGGCATATCGAGAGAATCATACGGACTCATTCCACCTTCACTAAAGGTATATTTATGACCGTTATCAGCTACTCGCTCAATTTTTTTAGGACCCCGTAAGTATTCAAATTTTTTAAGCTTTGGATTGTCATCGTCTAACTGATAATTTAAGATATATTGGTTATACTCTTCTTCACCATGTTTGCGCACATAATATTCCTTCGCTTCTCGAACAATTTCACCCAAAGTCTTTGGCTCTTCCTTAACTGGTAATGTATCAATTGTGAAGTATTGACCATAACGCATAATACCAGTATTCCAAATAGTACCTGTGAAATTGTCAGAAATGTCTACGATATACTCTTCGTTGAGGATGTCTTTATCAGATAATGTATCTGAGTAGTGACGTTTTTTGTATGCCTCTTGTTCAATTGGAAATTGACGAGCGAACAATCCATCTTGAAAGATGTAGTTATCGAAATCACCTTCATCACATGTCATGATATTTTTTTCTTTCTTAGGCTTGCCATACTTTTCATCCATCGCCAAGGCAAATGGTGTGTCATTCCGATATACGTAAAAGAACACACGGCGGCGACGCTGAGCGCGCCCATAGTCTGCAGCGTTAATCACACGCCATTCAACTGAGTAACCAAGTTGCGCAAATGCACCAAGCATAATTGCAAAGTCTCGTCCACGTTGTGAAGATGGTGATTTTAATAAACGATCAACGTTTTCTAAAATCAAATATTCAGGTTTGATATGGTTAACTGCACGGATGATCTCCCAAAAGAGAACACCTTTCTTTCCTTCGATGCCCAATTCATGTTTTTTAGAACGAGCAACGGAATAGTCTTGGCAAGGGAACCCACCAACTATCATGTTTACACCATGAGCTTTCATTTCTTCGAAATATTCATTTGAGGCCTGCATGATATCTTCATTACTGTGTTGAACATGCGGATAATTATATATACCTACTTCAAAGGCATCTTGTGATTTACGAGATGGTTCAAATTGATTAGTGTTTGTTGTTTCAAAGAACGGTTCTTTGAGTGTTAAGTTGGCGTTATCAAGCCCTACTACGAAGCCTCCAACCCCGTCAAACATTGAAAATACTTTATACTTAGACATTCACTTTTTCCTCAACTTTCTCAAAGATTTCGTTGTAATCGGTAATTTCCAAACAGTTCATTACCTTTTCGAGTTGTTCTAAGTTCACCGTAGAACGGATGCCTCGAACCATATCACTAATAGAGCTTTCACGAAGCCCACTAGCTTTTGCTAAGTCCTTTTGGCGCATTTCTCTCTCCTTGAGAATTTCATTCAAGCGTAGTTTGATCATACCTTTTGCTCCCTTCAAAAAATACGGGATATTGTATCAATGAATCATTATAACCTATGCAGACAAAAAGTTGAAGGTAATTTATAATAAAATTGCACCAAAGATTAAGATTTTCTATTAAGGAGATAGCGATGGATAGAGAATATAAAACAATTCGAGAAATAAAAGAACGTGGTGAATCTGCTGTTGGTAAAAGGATAAAGGATCTTGTCACACAGGAGACTGTAAATAAGTGGTACGCTAGCCCAAGAAATAAAGGTTGGCTTGGAAATGCGGTTGAAAAAGATTGGTTTGGGTTAGCGAATAACAACCGGCCTGAAGCTGATTTTAAAAATCTAGGTGTAGAACTCAAATGTGCTGGGCTTAAATTTTTCAAAAAAGAAAATTCCTGGGGTGCCAAAGAAAGACTAGTTCTTAACATTTTTGATTTTAATGAAGAATACAAGAAGGATTTTCAAGATTCTTCTTTTTTGGAAAAGTCAAAGCTTGTAGAACTCATGTTGTATAAATATGATCCAGTTAGTTTTTTTCAATTCGAAGAAAAGGAATATCCAATCTATCCAGATTTCTTAATGACCCACTCTACTCTTTTTAATTTAAACGACTTATTAGATGATGATTGGGCAATCATTGAAAATGATTGGAACATTATAATGGATATGATTCGTCAGGGGAGGGCCGAGTATATTTCCGAAGGCATGACACAGTACCTTGGAGCAGTGACAAAAGGAGGTAAAACTGAAGAAAACAAAACAAAACAACCGTGCAGTAATCAGAAAGCACATAGACGAGCTTTTTCTTTAAGACCAGCGTACATGAAGGAAATTACGAAGCGAATTGTAAAGGGCGAATTAAAGAGTTCAACTACTTATGCTTCTTATCAAAATGACTATCCTGAATTACATAAAAAAATCGATGCAAATCAAATTGGCACTCAAGAGCATATAATAAAAGATTTATCCGAGTTAAAAGACAAAACGTTTGAACAAATCATTCTCGAGCAGTTTAAACCGTTCTACAATATGGATAAAAAAGTCTTAGCAGAAAAATTTGGTGTTAGAATCAAAAAAAAGAATGACAAAGCAAGTTCACGGCTAATTGCGCAGAAAATGTTTAATCTACAAGGTGATTTAGAAGAAACAGACGAGTTTAAGAAGGCTGGAATTGCTGTAAAAACAGTTACCGTAAAATCTAATCAGAGAGAAAAAATATCTGAAAAAAGAATCACAACTGAAGGATTTAAGCTTGAATCGGATGTTAGCTTCATTAAAGATATTAGTAACCTTGACTGGGAAGATACTCGAGTGTATGACTATCTTTCCACAACAAAGTTCTTATTAGTCGTTTACGAGGAAACACCAGAAGGAGAGATATTTAAGGGTGCAAAGTTTTGGTATATGCCAGAAGACGAACTCATGGGTACAGTCAAAAAAACATGGGAAACAATTAAACAAACCCTCATTAATGGTGTCGAGTTAACCTTTAAACGTGTTTCTAATAATAAGGGTTATAAAATAGAGAACAATCTGCCGAGCCAAGTGAGTGGTCCTCAAATTCTTCATATTCGGCCTTCAGCTGACCAGTCGGATTATTATGAAAGTAAAAATTCAGATCGGCTCTCCTGTTCTGCAATTTGGAAGGATAGACCTGAGGATATGAAAGATATCTTGACAGATAATTATATGGTTAAGCAAGCCCTGTGGTTAAATAAAAATTATATGTACCAACAAGTAAAAGAATTTTTTGAATGAGATTACTTGATTTGTACTAATACGCTGATTTCAGAAACCAAGAAAGAATCCAAAAGGTGTTTTTTTGAACAAACTAAGGATTGGAGTGCCAAAAAGTACATAGTAGAGAAACGATGTGGCGATAAGTACATTAAGTGGTTGTTAGCTAATAGTTGACAACTTAAACTTATGAAACTTGCAAAAGGTATAAAAGATGTGATACTTAAAAAGGTTAGTAGATATGCCGAAATATCTTAAAAGATAAGCTGGGATTGCAGCCCAGCTTATATTTTTTTTCGCGAAAAGAAATATAAGAAGATTTTAATTGATTAAAATCTTTAAGAGTCTAACATATGACTGAGGTGATTTAGAGGGGAAATTATTTTTAACATTTAGTGATGAAGGAAATTTTTTTAGCTACTAAAAGTCATATCGTTTCTCTATCTATAAATACTAGAAGCCGGTATGGCAACACAAAAATAGACAGTTTTTTTAAGATGTT
This sequence comes from Bacillus cereus group sp. N8, assembly GCF_016483685.1. Classification (NCBI taxonomy): domain Bacteria; kingdom Bacillati; phylum Bacillota; class Bacilli; order Caryophanales; family Bacillaceae; genus Bacillus; species Bacillus cereus group sp. N8. The sequence goes on from NZ_JAEHBK010000031.1 coordinate 30,468, forward strand.
CCTGTCTGTACTGAACAGAGCTCAAATTGCCTAGTGTGCCATGGATTTTAATCTTGTTAAACCAGTTTACGTAGTCGTTTAATTCTAAGGTCAATTCTTCTAGACTTGCGAAGTGACGATAGTGAACGAACTCTGTTTTAAAGATTTTGTAGGTTGCTTCTGCTACCGTATTATCGTAGGGCAGCCTTTCATATTTAATGAAAGCTTGTTTTTGAACTCGTTTCCTCGATTTGTATGAAATAAGGCAAGTTTTTTTTCACCGTTGCGAAAAAAAATCGGCATCTTTCTATTGGCCCGTACTATGCCCTATAATTTCTCGATTAAAGAAATCAACTAATAAACATACGTAATTCCAATTTTTATTCACGCGGACGTATGTAAAATCATTTACGACTACAGCTAACTCTCTTCGGTTTACATTGTGCAATCGTATAGTTTGATACTAAAACTTGGTTCTTCTTTCTCTTTTATTTTTCGTCATAGTAGATTCTCCTCAAATATATTAGTTGTAGTTTACTTGCCCTTAATTTTTTTGTCTAGTTCAGTGTAGCCTATCCACTGTTTATTTTCTAATCATAGCTGCTCCAATCCATTTAATTCTTTTGGCCCTTCTCTATAAGAATGTTGTTTTTCTACAGGTTGTTGTAAACGGTGTGTTTGACCGGTACGATACTATTTCATCCATGTCTTAATTTGAGAAACATTTTTAATTCCAAGCTTCTCCATAATGATGCGATTTGAATACCCATCCTTTTTCATTTCAATGACTTTCTACTTTGTTTCTTCTGAGTAATGAGCTCTTGTTTTTTTCATCTACCACTATTTGGGTTCACTTCACAAATCCAGGTGGCTTTTTATATGGAGGTATTTAAGGACTAATTTTGCAACTCGAAAGTTAGAATTATTAGCAGTTGTGTTTGATTTTATTGATTTGATGCAAAATGAAGTTCGGATTATCATAATTTTTTTTGAATAAATGGTGCAATGTTCATTTCATTTTTATAAAAATAACAGTTTATAAATTACTAAATAAAAAAAATGTAGTTAATATATAAAAAATGTATTTTATGAAATGAGATTTTTATGTTATTATATTTTTAAATTAATAATATTATATTTTATATTATATGTGAATTGAAAAGGAGATCGATATATTCGTGGGATATAATAGTAAAAAAGCTGATAAATTTAAAGAACTAGCAGAGAAACGTGTTTCAGATACGCTTAAAAAGTTACAGTTGATTGGTAATTTAGCGAATAAAAATAACTATGAGTATACAGATGAACAAGTAAAGCAGATTATTGACACGCTAGATTCAGAGATTAAAAGTTTGAAAAGTAAATTTATAGAAGAAAGTAAACAACGTTCTACGGAGTTTAAATTCAAATAGACAAACAACTATTTAAAGATACAGGAGGATAAAATATGCCTAAGTGGAAATTTCCTAATGGACAAGGGTTAACTCCAAAGGGGGTAAATAATCCATCAATTGAAATATTCTTAGATAATGTTGCGGAGTCTTTGACACGTGAAGTACTGCAAAATTCGTTGGATGCAAAAGATAAAAGCAAGGAGGAAGCAGTTGAAATTAGGTTTGACTTTTTTGAAATGCCAACAGAAAACATCTTAAATATTAAATCTATTAGAGGTGAGGCATTGCCGAAAGCACTCGAATTATGGAAGAAAAAAAATAATAAAGACACTCTCGATTTTTTAAAGCGTTTTAGTGATGTACTTCACGCACCTAAAGTACCGGTCTTAAAAATTAGTGACTACAATACAACAGGCTTAAATAAAAAGAAGTATGAGTCATTAGTTTTGGGAGACGGTTATTCAGAAAAGGATGACACTGATTCAGCGGGTAGTAAAGGAATCGGTAAAGCAGCACCGTTTGCAGCCTCAGATCTACGGATGGTGTTTTATAATACACTAGCAAATGAAGGAACTGAAAAGTCAGTAGGTGTAATGAATTTTGTTTCATTCAACATCAAAGAAGAAAACTTCATTACACAAGAGCGTGCGACGTGTGTGGATCCTGAAACAGACTATATTGCTGGACAGCAAACATTTGGTTACCCTGAAAGAAAAAATGACGAATTTGGGACAGATATTTTCATTATCGGTCTTAAAAATTATGATAATTGGAAGCAAAATATTATTCTTTCAACGTTAAATAATTTTTTACTTGCGATTGTTCAAGGGAAGCTTGTTGTACAAGTTGGTAAAGCAGAAATTATTAACGATTTAACTGTACATTCTTTAATGAACCGTATATATGAAGAGAATAAACTTCGTGGAGATATAAAAGCGCAGTTTTTAAAAACGTATCGTTTTTATGAAGTATTAATAAGTGAGAAAACACTAGATTTTCATTTGGATGAACGTTTTATAAAATATCCATTTGTTAAAGATCTAGCGGATGCTAAATTATATTTGTTGCAGCATGAGCCAGCCAATCGTACAGTATTGCAAACTCGTGCAGCTGGTATGAAAATTTATGAGCGTAATCGTGTTAGTGGCAATATCAATTTTTCAGGCGTATTTCAAGCGTCAGGAAAAGAGTTGAATGAGTATTTAAAAGATTTAGAAAATGCTAATCATGATACATGGAGTATTGATCGTAAGCAGGGAGAAGCACATCTAGAAGCAGCAGGTTTTTTAAAGGATTTATTGCAATGGTATAAAGATAAAGTACAAGGGGCTTTTGCAGATATTGGTACGGATGTTATTGATGCATTCGGAGTAAATGATTTATTGCCTTTAAATGAGCAACAAACTGAAGGTGAGAAAAAACAGAAAGACTCGGGTATAAAAAATAATTTCGAGGATTTTAAGTTTTCGCGAAAAAATAATAAGACTCAAACATTAGATGGCGATAAAGAAGAAGTTTTGTTAAAGAATGTACTAGAAGCTGTAGGAATCGGAGATGGTGATACTTCTGGTAGCGGCGGTAAACGTGAGGGCCGTGGTGATGGAGACTCACCTCACACAAACTATGGGGCAGGTAAAGAACCTGGTGATCAAGGTCCAAATAGTGAAGATGAGGAAGTTATCACGAATAAGGAAAAACGAGTAGGTCCGTCTACTTCTATTAAGCTGAAAATTATTGAGCTTAATGCAGCTGAAGGGAAGTACCGAATTGTCGGGAAAGTATTGAAGAAATCAAAAGCAATTGAAGTTGAATTGAAGTCAATCGGTGCAAATGGTGTGACATACCCATTGAAAGTAGTGGATGTTGCAAGTCAATCGAATGAAATTTCGATTAAACGAAACGCAGTTCGATTAGAGAGTCTATCGAAAAACGTTGTATTTAGTGCAGATATTTCAATTGATAGTAAATTACGGTTAAAAATGGAGGGCACGGTATATGAAATTAAAAGCTGATTTATTTCCGTATCCGGTTTTAAGTAGTGAAATGAATGACTATGAAAATAGCGAATTTAGTAGCGACATTCATTTTGAAAAAGTATCACCATCTAAAATGAATGTTATGGTGAAATTTCAATTAAACGATGCGATGTTAGAGCGATTCATTGCTGAGGGAAAGGCTGTGTATGCCGTTCATTTAGAAGGGGTTTCTTCAAGTTATCGTAAGTTATTTACAGCGTCCAAGTTACAAAATGAGCTTACGATTTCGTTAAATGCTAACGAAATCAGTGGCAAAATCGAAGTGAATACGATGATTTTAGCTAATGAAATGATTGGAAATTATAGTAATCCAAATTTCAATAATGAATACTATGGTGATAACTTTAATGTACTTAAGCTAATCAAAGGAGATATTTTAGCGTTTGATACGATGGCGGAGCTAAATATTAAATTTGCTAATAAAGAAAATCCAAATGCTAAGTCGATGATTCGTGTTGCAGCGATTAATGATGTGTTTATGGATGTTAATATTGATGGCGATATTATTTTAGTCAACTTACCTCAAAATGCGCACAAAGCTTATCAAGTTATGAGTCGCTCGGATCAAGTTAAACAAAGTATGTTGCTAGTAACGATTGTTGTGCCCGCATTAACATATGTAATTGAACGCGTGAAAAATGGTGATTTCAACAGAGATTGTTTATGGGTGCCGGCCTTATTTGAGTTACTAAACAAAGCGGGCTATGACGAACAAACGATTTTAACTGCTGACGCCATGAAAGTTGCACAGCAGCTATTGGATGCACCTGTAGAAGATGCATTATATAACTTTTATCAAGGAGCTGAGCTTACGGATGACTAATGTTATTAAATATGTAACAGATGAATTTTTAGAAAATTTTAAAGTTAATTTTAAAACGGATTATTTACCACTATATAAAACAAATGATACAGTCGAAATTGCGAAAATCTTTTCGAATCCTGAAAATGTTCATGAAAGCTCGACAGTTTTCGATTATGTACCATTGAAGTTAGAAACAGTTGATGGTGAAGCTACAAAAGAAAATATTCGAACGCTGTGGAATAGTTTGAAGCATATTTCAATTTCAGAAGCTGAAAGTGAAAAGATGTGGGTAGCTTTAGCAAACACTTACTACATAGATTATCATTTAAATCAGTTGAATTTAATTGCAGCTCAAGATAAGGACCGTAGTATTGAAAGTAGAACAATTTTTAATCAAGGTCATAAGCGCTCGCTAACGATTAATAATTTATCGTTACTATGGTGGGTAGCTTATTACACTGTAGATGTGCAACATCCAAGTAATCCATTCCACTTAACGGACTTTTTTGTAGACGGTGCATTCCGTGGTAACGCAGTTATTTGGTTCTCGAGTAATATTATTTCTAATAAAGCTATTTCATTAGGGATTTTAGAGGCCATTAAAGAGCTAGCTGAGCAAGATAAAATGATTGTGAATCGTTATTCTTACTCCAATGCAAATAAAATCTTAAATCAAATTGGTGGGGTGAGAATGTTAGACATGCTAACACGTGAGGAAGTAAAAGAAATTATTTGTGCGAATCTTTTAGACACAGAAAAGATTCGGGTGCCACAAATGCAATAATTAAAAATCACCCTATTTTATAATAGTACATAGTGAATAAACAACGTTTAAAAGATAGGGTGATGAGCTGACTTATTCGGGTTAGACAAAATAAAAACATCTCCCATTGAAATAAGGGTTGGACTAACGTAATTTCATATAAAGACCTTATTTAAAAGTAATTCTTGTTATAATAGAATTAAACTTTTATTGAGTGGGAATAATTAAAAGAAGCTTAGAATCCTTGAATTAAAAGGGTTCTAAGCTCTTTTTTTATCGCTGCAAACAATTTGTAAATAAAAAAATATTTGTATAGTAAGGATCTTTAGGGGAATTTTAGTTTGATTGTAAAATTTCTTTTAACTGCTCTTTTGAAAGCCAAGGTCTTTTTCTGTGTAGCATTCGATGGCAATTTGCACATACTAAAATAATATCTTCAACTCTTGTTTTTGAACCTTCTTTTAATTCAGAAACAGGAATTACATGGTGTCCTTCAATGTAATCTTCTCCTAGTTCTCCATATTTTTCTTTATAGTCAAATTTACAGATTTCACAAAAAAGTTTTCCGTTGTTTTTTGATTTAAATTCGTCTTTGACAGTTCTTATCAATTTAGAATTTCTTTCTCTATAGATATGTAGCCGTAATTTTTTCTTTCCTTCTGGGAAGCCAGCATCATCTTCTGTTAGGTCAACATTTTCTTTCGCTGGTTGATAATCTTTAAGACCCCATCGACCGTTACCTTTTCCGTTTACAGCATAAAATAAATCTTCGCCACCTTGGAAATCTTGACTCTCACTAGACTTTTTATAAATAGTACCTCTAATAGTGTTTTGATAAGTCTTTGTTATTACTTTGTTATCTCTGGCTTTTACTTCCTCATAAATTTCCTCTAAAGTTGCTTCACCACCTAAAGATTTTAGTGATTCAACAACTTCGGATTTCCATGTGATTTCCATTCATTCCACCTCCTGTAAGTAAGTATAGTATACTATTCTACTTTAATGTATACAAATCCATATTCTTTTCTCTTTTTTGGGGTTATAAAAAAAGAGAACTATTGGTATTAGCCCTCTTTTAATCTCTGTTTAACATGCTAATTTGAAACCAATTTTCTATCAGGTATATCAGTATATTGAACATTAATTATTTCTTTTAGCTTATTAGCAACTTCTCGATTCATATTAGGATTTAGGTCTCTATATGTTCCTAATGTGGTTTGGATGATTACTATTACTAAAACTTTTCTATACAATCCCTTGCACCTCCCCCAACGTCACCCCCTAATCTAAAGAAGACAAAATAAAAAAGGGGGGACCAAACCACTCATGAAAACCACCACAAAAGAAAAAAGAAACACCATCAACATGCTACTACTCTCAGCCGCAATAGGAATCTTTTCACCACTACTCATGTACATCACACTGGCACGTAAAAATGAGGTGTACAAATATCATTGCCGAAAGGCGTTCAACTTTCATTTATTAATTTTTCTTCTATTTAATATTAGTTCGCGTATTAGTGATGTTTTGTTTTGGATCGTACTTGCCTTCGAGGTCGTTCAAGTGATCATTGTTGCGTGGAAAGTAATACGCGATGAGCCATATCGTTATTTCATTCGAATTCCGTTATTTAAAGAAGATAAGTATGCGGTGGAAGGAGAATAGGTGATGAAACAAGAAGTGGAAATAAAGAGAAAGCGAATTTTTATTATGATTGCAGTATTGTTTATTGCGATTTATATTGTTTTACGAAAAAGAAAGTATGAGTACTTTTATGATGGTATTAGTGAGTATGAAAATCGTTATGGAGGGAATGTTCCTTTTTTATTACTTGTTGTAGGTTTGTTTCAATATTGTCGGCAGAATGAGATGAGTTTTTCTCATATGCTTCAGTATGTGCAAGAGAAGTTATCGGAGTAGGTGATGATATGGCGTGGATGATTAGTGAGTTTGCAAGTGTTGGGGATGTTACGGTGCGGACGCTTCGTTATTATGACAAAATCAATTTATTAAAGCCGAGCGATTACACTGAGGGTGGGCATCGGTTATATACGAAAGATGATTTGTATGTGCTGCAACAAATTCAATCGTTTAAGCATCTCGGTTTTTCGCTTGGGGAAATTCAAAATATTATATTGCAGCGTGATATAGAGACGGAAGAGTTTTTAAGACAAATGCATTTTCAAAGAGAATTGCTTTTGACAGAGCAAGAAAGAATTGCGAAGGTACTTTCGCATATGGATGAGATGACGAAGAAGTTTCAAAGGGAAGAACGAGTGGATGTCGCTTTGTTTTCTTCGTTTTTACAAACCTTCATATGGGAGAAAGAAAATAAAGAATGGTTAGAGGAACACTTTTCAACGGATAGTGTTCGAGCGTTTTATAATGATAAGGAACTAAAAGAAAAGTTTGATCGGCGTTTTATGGATGTGATAGGGAAGTTGAAAAAGTATAAGGTAGAAGAGAAGGATCCGAGTCATTATGACGTTCAAGCTACCTTGAAGGAATTTTTTAATTTAATAGAAGAGGTAACGAGCTATCTTGATACACCTCAAAGTGATATAGAGGATATAATCCAAAAATCAAATCTTCCACTATCCGAATTCCCAACCCTCTTCCCAACCGAAGAAGAAAACTATATAAAAGGAGCAATGCAGCAGTTTAACACCTAGTTAAACTGTTTTTCCATTATAATAGAAGAAAAACCAAACGGAGGGAAATCCCATGCCAACCTACAACAAACTAATCAGAAACAAAATCCCACAAATAATAAAAGCTAACGGAAAAACACCCACAACAAGAATCCTACCCGAAGACGAATACATAAAAGAAATCTGCAACAAAACAGAAGAAGAACTAACCGAATACCTAGAAGCAAAAACAAAACCCCACAAACTCGAAGAACTATCCGACCTACTAGAACTAATAAACGCCCTAGCTGAACACGAAGGCACAACACTAGAAGAAATCAACAACATCCGCAAAAAGAAAGCAAAAGAACGAGGTGGCTTCTCAGATCGAGTCTTTCTAATCAAAGTAAACGACAACTAGCCCCTTACATACCCCTTACAAGCCCCTACCAAGTAATAAATCACTAAGAAAAAACACAACAAAACAAAAACACCAACAAACACCGTAGTAGTAGTCAAAAAAAATTTGAAATAACACGCCAAAAACCCGGACCTCCTTCCTATATATAGTACATAGAGGGAATTTTCATTTTTGAATGAGAACGGGAGGAACTTTGATGGCGGTGTATCGTAATGTGCAGGTGAATTTTTGGCAGGATGATTTTGTTTTGGATTTGACGCCGGAGGAGCGGTATTTTTATGTTTATTTGTTAACTTGTTCGAAGACGACGCAGTGTGGGATTTTTCCTTTTCCGAAGCGGTTAGCTGAGATGGAGACGGGTTATAACAGGGAGACTGTTGATAAGTTGGTACAACGCTTCATCGATTATGGAAAGATTCTTTATGATGCAGAGACGAGGGAGTTATTTATTTTAAATTGGCTTCGTTATAATCCTGTGACGAATACGAATGTGGAGAAGTGTGTGCTTCGTGAGCTTAAGGGTGTGAAGAATAAGGAGTTTGTACGTATGTTTCTTCAGAAGTGTGCGGAGGAGGAGCTGAATGTTCCGATGCTTTTAGCACATTTCGGTATGCCTAGTGATTTGGCTATGGATGATGTTGATCCGGTTTGCGAGGAGCCAGAGAAAGAAGAGGTTATAGAGGAAGAGACGGGAAGTAAGGTGTTCACGTTTTATGAACAACATTTTGGTAGTTTGTCTCCTTTTACGGTAGAGGAATTGAATGCGTGGATGAATGATTTGTCAGAGGAGCTTGTGCTGAAGGCTCTTCAAATTTCGTATGAGAATAAAAACCGGAAGATGGCTTATGTGAAGGGGATTTTGAGGGGATGGCACGGGAAAGGATTTACGAAAGTGTCTGAGGTTGAGGCGGATACGGCAAGGTTTCGAAAGAAGGAGTCGTCTGTTAGTAGCGGGGAGACGGCAAATTTTTTGGCGAAGTGTGAGGAGTGGGAGAAAAATGCACCTTCTGAGGAAGAGTTGCAGCGCTTTTTAGCGGAGCGCGGGTGGCGTCCATGAGTATTCAAAATGTGGAGGCGGAAAAGACGGTGTTAGGTTCTCTATTACTAGATGGAGAGCTTATTAAGGAGTGCCGTTTGACGGAGCAGTATTTTTCAATGCCAGTGCATAAGTCTATATTTCAGTTAATGCGAAAAATGGAAGAGGAGGGGCAGCCGATTGATCTTGTGACATTCATTTCTAGGGTGAATCCGAATTTTTTGAAGGGGATCGGGGGAATGGAGTATTTTATAGGGTTAATGGATAGTGTGCCTGCTACTAGCAACTTCTCTTATTATGAGGGGCTTGTTCGAGGTGCGTGGAAGATGTATCAGGCTGGCGTTCTTGGATACAAGATGGGAGAGCGTCTTATTGCGGAGAAGGACGAGAAAATTATTGGTGAGACGATTACGGAACTTTGTGAGTTAGAGGAAAAGGACTGTGTATGTGAGTTTGATTTGAAGGATGCGTTAGTTGGTTTGTATGAAGAGCTTCATCAAGATACGAAAGAGAATACTGGTATTGAGACTGGTTATATATCGTTAAATAAAATGACGTGCGGATTGCAGGAAGGTGATTTTGTTGTTCTTGGTGCGCGTCCTTCTATGGGGAAGACTGCGTTTGCGCTAAATGTTGGACTGCATGCGGCGAAGTCTGGAGCGGCAGTTGGGCTGTTTTCATTGGAGATGAGTAGTAAGCAATTGTTAAAAAGGATGGCATCTTGCGTAGGCGAGGTATCAGGAGGTAGGCTGAAAAATCCGAAGCACCGTTTTGCGATGGAAGACTGGGAAAAGGTGAGTAAGGCGTTTGCGGAGATTGGTGAGTTACCGCTTGAGATTTACGATAATGCAGGCGTTACGGTGCAAGATATTTGGATGCAAACTCGAAAGTTAAAGAGGAAGCACAGTGATAAAAAGCTTTTAGTCATTGTAGATTATTTGCAGCTTATTACGGGCGATCCGAAGCATAAGGGCAATCGATTTCAGGAGATTAGTGAAATTTCACGGAAGCTTAAGTTGTTAGCACGTGATTTAAATGTTTGTGTAGTAGCGTTGTCGCAATTGTCTCGTTCCGTAGAGTCACGTCAAGATAAGCGACCGCTTTTATCCGATTTAAGAGAGACAGGACAAATTGAGCAAGATGCAGATGTCATTATGCTTATGTATCGTGAAGATTATTACGATAAGGAAACGAAGCAGAAAGAGATGACGGAGATTCATGTGGCGAAGCATCGAAATGGACCTGTTGGTAGTTTTAAACTGAGATTTTTGAAAGAGTTTGGACGGTTTGTGGAGGGAAAATAGTGAAAAGACTGGAGTATCACTTTGCAAATAAAATAAAGCATAAGTTTTCTATTTAATTAACTTATGCTTTATTTTTTGATCCTTTCAATATGCTTCTTATTTTTCCATAAAGAAGGATTTTCGCTCTGTAGTAATCCATTGCTCTAAATCATCTTGGCTACGTCGTACAAGTCGATTCACTAAAACATCATGCCATACATAATCCTCTAATAGGTATATATGAACAGGGTCATCTGTATAAAAAGCAATATTACGCTCCTCAAGTGATGGTCCATAAATCATCTCTTTAGAATCTATCGATAAAATAAACCAATGTTCTGTAGACAGGGTTTCTGTATAAGGTGTTATACGATGGGCTTCTAGATTTTTAATGGGATTTTCAACATGCAGGGTAATACCTTGTATCATGACTTTATCGGCTACCTCAGATAGTTCTTCTTTTAATACTTCGTACATCTCATCCCACATCGAAATGACAATACGTTTTTCTGCTTTTTTGATTAATGCCTGACAATAGCTAATGATTGTTTTATTGTCTTTTAAAGTAATCACTCGATTATCCGTTTTTTCCTCGGAAGTTTCTAGTTTTTTTAATGAATCACTGATTCCTTCATAAGTAGACTGCCATTCTGATTGAGCCTTCTGTAAAAAGACTTCAACCGGTAGAGGTGAATAGCGAGTAGTGTCATTTATTTCTTCCTTCATGACAATTCCTTTTTCTACAAGGTTACCTAAAACCTCGTAAATCCGCGCTCTTGGGATACCTGAATCTTTACTCACTTGGTAAGCCGTAACAGGTCCTTGTTTAACAAGAGATACATAAGATTTAGCTTCATATTCATTAAAACCAATTTTTTTAAGCTGTTGCACTATGTAGGCCACTTTTTTCGTCCTCCGATGTTTGCTTTTATATTTCAACGTTACAATAACTGTTTACATTTAGCAAATTATTAGTTACTATTCGAATGGTGACTAAAGGGAGGTTAATAGTATGGATTTTTATTTAGACCCATCAGTATTAATTATTTTGATTGCTTTTGGATTTTTAGCTGCATTTATTGATTCAGTTGTAGGTGGTGGAGGATTGATTGCTTTACCAGCTTTATTATTTACAGGACTGAACCCAGCAAGTGCAGTAGCTACGAATAAACTAGCGTCGACAATGGGGTGTGCAACTAGTAATATTGTGTTTTATCGTTCTGGTAATCTTGATTTGAAATCGGCGTTTAAATTAGTTCCACTCACTTTCATAGGTTCCGTAATAGGTGCATGGACCGTTCATTTAATGAACCCAGAACTACTGAAGCCATTGATGCTGATCATGCTTGGTGCGGTTGCTATTTATACGATATTCAAAAAGGATTGGGGTAGTATTTCCACTCATAAAAAATTGTCTGGTCGACACGTCATTATCTTTACCTTTTTTGTTTTTGCTATTGGTTTTTATGATGGATTTCTAGGTCCTGGAACAGGTTCATTTTTAATGTTTTCTCTTTTATTTATTGGGTATGATTTTTTAAAAGCAGCAGGTAATGCGAAGTTTCTTAATTTAGGAAGTAATATTGGCGCATTGTTGATGTTTATGTATGTAGGACAAGTAAACTATGCGTATGGTTTTATAATGGGAATTGCTCAAATTGCTGGAGGGATCGTTGGCTCCAAATTTGCTATAAAAAAAGGAAGCGGGTATGTTCGTGCTCTTTTCATTACAGTAACTTGTTTATTGTTAGCGAAAAATCTGTATGACTATATTCAGTAAGTAATTTTGAACATCTTCACTTCAAAGAACGTAGAAAAGGTCAAATATGAAGGCTACATAAAATATAAGAAGATACTAGGGGCAAATTTCTTTTAACATTTTTTAGATGCTACCTTATTCGAAGATAGCATCTAAAAAAAGGCTCATTTAAAAGAAAATTTAAGTTTAGAGAATGAAAATAATATAAACTCATATTTTTCTGGGGTATGTTTATTGATCATAGTGAAATGTTTACTCTATATTCTTCTTATAATTAGGCCTCAACAAACTCTTAAAATCCAACTCAGCAATCAACACACTCAACAATATAAGCGTCGCCCCTAAATATCCTTTCCCAGTAAGCGTTTCGCCTGTGAAAACAAAGGCAAATCCTGCGGAAAAGACAGGTTCTAATGAAAAAATAAGTCCTGTATGGGTAGGCGTAGTGTATTGCTGGGCGATTACTTGCACAATGAATGCCACCGCTGTGCAAAATATGCTTAAGACTAATATGATTAGCCATGAATCGATAGTGCTAGGAAGTTTTGGTGTTTCTATAACAAATGAAAAAATAAGGCTAAATAGGCCGACAAAACCGAGTTGTATGACCCCAAGTGCAATGGAATTCACATGTTTCGTTACTGATCCGGTAATGATGACGTGAATCGCATAAAATAAGGCAGACAGTATACAGAATATATCGCCGTTACCGATCTTGAATTCACTAGTTAATGTTAATAAGCCGATTCCTATTATCGTTAACACAATTCCTAATATAACTTTCTTTTCAGGAATGTGTTTTAAAAATATAGCTGATAATATTGGAATGAAAATGACTGTGAGACATAGTAAGAAACCAGCATTAGAAACGCTTGTATACTTTGTGCCAAACGTCGCAAAAATGTAAACGATAAATAAAACAGAAGCTAGTATAAAGGCATATTTTACAGTTTTAAAATCGATTTTGAATAAATGTTTGTAAAATATTAAACCTGATAAAAGAAAAGCGATAATAAATCGTAATGCGATTAAATTATATTCTTCTATGCCATCAAGTCCAAGCTTTGTAAGTAGGATGGATGCACCCCAAAAAAATGTAACTAGTAGTAGCATTAAATCAGCTTTTAATTGAATTTTCATTTCTATTCCCTCGTTATGTATAATTTATGATTCCATACCCCTATCCCTATCGTTTATTTTAATATTAATTCTGAATATTTGTAACAAAAATTTATCGACGCTTTTTTCTCCATCCAATTATTGAAAGTTCGGACCTGAAGAAAATCGGTATGTAAGTTTCTAAAGTGAATAGAAATAATGAAAAAGAACCCAATTTCTCTATTTTATGAACAGCTCCCTGTCAAGTAGACAGTGGAAATAATAAAAAACCTTAAGCGGCTTGAATCCTGTATTCCAATG
>NZ_JAEHBK010000032.1:0-38714 GCF_016483685.1 Bacillus cereus group sp. N8
ACGCTTGAAAGAAATACGATTAATGCTGTTAATACTACCGCTCCGCTTGCTGATCCTAAGAAGTCACCTTTTGTTACATTTAATACTTGCTCGTTGTTCATAATTTCCATTCTCCCTTCTCTTTTTTGTTACAAAACTTCTATTATACTAATACGCTTGAAAGAAATACGATTAATGCTGTTAATACTACCGCTCCGCTTGCTGATCCTAAGAAGTCACCTTTTGTTACGTTTAATACTTGCTCATTGTTCATATCATTCATTCTCCTTTTTTATACGTTATCTATATGTAATTTCTAAGAAATGATTAGTTCATACTTTTTATGTTAACGTTACATTAAAATTAATTACGTAACGTTTGTAACATTAATGTAACATAACTATTATTACGTTGCAATATAATTACGTAAACTTTATTACATTTTTTTTTACGTTTTTTTAAATAAACACTCAAAAACCTTATTTTAATGCGTTTTCCACTACGCCCGCACTTGTAACACTAGTGTAATATTACGGTCATAAAGCGAAATATAATATTATTCATCTCTATTTTGTTACAAAACAAAGTGAAACTTTAATTAGCGAGAGTTCCATTCCCTACTAATTATTCCCCTTCACTAATCGGGCTTTTACTGGCAATTAATGCGGGATAAAATACTATCTTTCCAAGATAAGTTTATATGTTTCCTCAATATAACTATGTATAATGGAAACAAAGAGGTGGTCATTTTGAAATTAATCGCACTAGATATGGATGGTACACTACTATCATCTAATCTTGAAATCTCCAAAGAGAACTTACAAGCTATCCAAACCGCAAAAGAAGCTGGTCATATTGTAATGATTTGTTCTGGCCGCGCGAAAGAGGATGCTTTAAAATTATTGGAAGAATATAAACTATCTCTTCCAGTTGGAGCAAGCAATGGGGCAATTGTTTATGTGGACGGAAAAGTAATTAACTCGCGTTGTTTACAAAATGATAAAGTATACAAGCTTGCAAAATTACTAGAATCTGAAGGTTTCCCATATAAGTTGTACACAAATAAAGGGGTTTATTCTCCTTATACATGGCAAAGTCAAGTCATGCAGGCGTTCGAGGAAAACAAACATACACTAGATGTTACACTTGAGGAACTTGAAAGAATTACAGAAAAACAAAAGAAGTCTAACTTAATTACTGATTTCCAAAAAATAGAAGATGTTGTGAATAATCCAGAATTAGAAATATCTAAATTCTTTATTTTTACATTTAATGCTGCCCATCGTTCGCAGCTATTGCAAACTTTACAAGAAGATACGGACATTTCGGTTACCGCATCAGCTCCTACTAATGTAGAAATTATGGATAAGCATGGTCATAAAGGGAACGGCCTACAAGAAATGGCAGCTTATTTCAATATACCAATTGAAGATACTGTTGCAATCGGCGATAACTTTAATGATGTGCCAATGTTACAAGTAGCTGGCTTATCAGTTGCAATGGGAAATGCCGAAGAAGATGTAAAAAAACTATGTGACGTTGTAACATTAACAAACAATGAGCATGGTGTTGCTCATGCAATCGAGCAATTTGTATTGAAACAAACTTCATCTAGTAAATAAGAAAAGGACTCTTTCAATTTGAAAGAGTCCTTTTCTTTTATACATGATGACAAGCAACAAAGTGCTCTTCACCAACATTACGAAATTCTGGTACTGTTTTTTTACAAACATCTGTCGCAAACGGACAACGTGTATGAAAACGACAACCTGAAGGTGGATTCGCTGGACTTGGAATATCACCCTCTAGTATAATTCGCTCTCGCTTCACTGTTGGATCTGGTATTGGTACAGCCGATAACAAAGCTTTTGTATACGGGTGAAGTGGATTCGCAAATAACTCATCACGCGGTGCCGTCTCCACGATCGTACCTAAATACATAATCCCAATTTTTGTACATAAATGCTCCACTACACTTAAATCATGTGAAATGAATAAATAGGATAATCCCTTTTTCTCCTGTAATTCACTAAACAAATTAATGATTTGCGCTTGAATAGATACATCTAATGCCGCAACAGGCTCATCAGCCACAATGAATTCTGGATCTAATACCATAGCCCTTGCGATAACGATACGCTGACGTTGTCCACCAGAAAACTCATGAGGATATCGGTCAATATGATATGGAGCTAAACCACATAACTCCAATACTTCTATCACCTTTTCACGAACATTTTCCTTCGTCGCTAGCCCATGAGCCAACATTGGCTCACCAAGTGCTTCTCCAATTCTCATTCTAGGATTTAATGAGCTAAATGGATCTTGGAACACGAGCTGCATATTAGGACGGTGCTTTCTCAGCTCCTCTTTTGATAAAGCATGAACATCTTGACCTTTAAACTTCACTTCACCTTCTGTTTTTTGAACGAGACGGAGAATTGTTTTACCTATCGTCGTCTTCCCACTTCCAGACTCTCCTACTAGGCCAAACACTTCTCCTTTATCAATTGTAAAGCTTACCCCATCTACCGCTTTCACATGTCCAATCGTTCTACTAAATACGCCGCCCTTAATCGGAAAATACGTTTTTAAGTTCTTCACTTCTAATAATGGTTCACTCATTGCCCAGCACGCTCCTCATATAACCAACAAGCTACTTTATGATCTTCGTCATACACATTAAGATTTGGCGCTTCATTTTTGCATATTTCCATGCAATGTTCACAGCGACCACTAAAGTAGCAAAACTCATCTAAGCCAACCAAATTAGGAACTTGCCCTGGAATAGAATAAAGTTTATCTGTTCGTTGCCCCATTACTGGTTTTGATTTTAGCAGCCCTTGCGTATATGGATGTTTCGGATTTTGAAAGATCTCTAGTACCGGTGCCTCTTCAATAACTTTTCCACCATACATAACGACAACATAATCGGCCATTTCCGCTACAACACCTAGATCATGTGTAATTAATAAAATCGATGTTTTAAATTCCTCTTTTACTTGTCTTAGTAAATCTAATATTTGAGCTTGAATCGTAACATCAAGAGCTGTTGTCGGTTCATCTGCAATTAATAACTTTGGATTACAACTAAGTGCAACAGCAATCATAATGCGTTGTAACATACCACCACTTAGTTCATGTGGATAAGAATGGACAATTTCATCAGCGCGAGCTATACCAACTTTACGAATTAATTCAATTGCCTTTTTGTATGCTTCGTTTTTACTAAGTAGCTCATGCTCCCTTAACGTTTCTACAATTTGTTCGCCTACGGTGAAGACAGGATTTAGCGATGTCATCGGTTCTTGGAAAATCATCGCAATGTCATTACCTCGCAAACTTCGAAGCTCTTTCTCTTTCATTCCTAAAAGACTTTTTCCTTCATAAAGAATGTCACCACCGACAATACCGCCGGATTCAGCAATAAGTCCCATAATAGATAAAGCCGTTACACTTTTCCCGCAACCTGATTCGCCTACTACACAAACTGTTTCACCTTCTCGAACTGAAAAGCTAACATGATTGACA
Source organism: Bacillus cereus group sp. N8 (assembly GCF_016483685.1). Taxonomy (NCBI): domain Bacteria; kingdom Bacillati; phylum Bacillota; class Bacilli; order Caryophanales; family Bacillaceae; genus Bacillus; species Bacillus cereus group sp. N8. The sequence goes on from NZ_JAEHBK010000032.1 coordinate 3,511, forward strand.
GCCTTTACTGTACCTTCTTCCGTCTGAAAATGTGTTTGTAAATCCTTTAGCTCTACCACTGCTTTACTCATGCTTCCTCACCTACCGCTTCATCTTTGGATCTAATGCATCACGAAGTGCATCGCCAAGTACATTAATTGATACAACTGTTATAAAGATTGCAAAACCAGGTGGTATCCATAACCACGGGCGTTTTTGGAAATCGATTAATGAGTTTGCTGCACTAATCATATTTCCCCATGATGGTGTAGGCGGGACAACGCCAAGACCTAAGTAACTTAGTGCAGACTCTCCTAAAATAGAACCCGCAACACCTAATGTTGATACAACAATTAATATCGGCAGAACATTCGGTATTAAATGATATACTATTTTCCGGTAATCGTTTATCCCAAGCACATCAGCAGCTTGCATAAACGATTGTTCTCGTAGCGATAAAATTTGACCTCGCACGAGGCGTGCAAGTCCTGGCCAACCTACTAAACTTAAAATGATCATAATGACATAAAGACGATAATCAGATGGTACTTTCCATTCTGATAAAATAGCTCCCATTATAATAAGCAATGGTAATCCTGGCATCGACATTAAAATATCAGCAAGACGCATTATAATATTGTCGACGATGCCACGGTAAAAACCTGCAATCGCTCCTAATAAAGCACCTAGTATAACGGATAACACCATTGAAGCTAAGCCGATTGTTAATGAAATCCGTCCGGCTTGCATAAGCCTCGTTAAAATATCCCTTCCTAATTGATCTGTACCAAGCCAATGAGAAAAACTAGGTGGTTTGTTAATTAGCGTAACTTGTATTTTCCCTGATGCATACGGCGAAAAGAATGGACCGATAAAACAAAATAAAAACATAAAAACTAATGCGTAAAATCCTATAAGTGCCATTTTATTTTTCTTTATCCTTTTAAAAGCTTGCCTCCATGGCGATGATTCATTCCGTCTTTTCTTCTTTGCTTTTTTCTCTGTAATTGCTGTAACAGTTTCCATCTCTTTCCCCCCTTACTTCAACCGAATACGTGGATCAACAACTGCATATACAACATCCGCAAAAAAGTTTGAAACAATTGTCAAACAAGAAAGAAACATCGTAAATGCCATTAATACCGTATAATCACGAAAATTAAGTGCTTCTAATTGAATATTACCGATACCCGGCCAATTGAAAATTTGTTCTATAATAATTGCTCCTGAAAACAATCCTGGTAATTCAAATGCAAGCAATGTAATAGCCGGCAAAATTGCATTTTTTAGTGCATGTTTATAAATAACAGTCTTTTCCTTTAAACCTTTTGCTCTAGCCGTTCGAATGTAATCTTGCCGTACAACTTCTAACATACTCGTTCTAAAATAACGAGTTAATGAGCCAACTCCAAGAAGAGTCAAAATAAACACGGGTAAAACCATATGCTTTGCAACTTCTATTACGTAAGCAAGCCCCGTCGAATTACTCCCAACATCAATCATTCCGCCTATCGGTAATAGCTTAAAGTCAACCGCAAACACTTTAATTAAAAACAAACCGATAAAGAATGAAGGGAATGACATCGCTGCAAATACACCAATTGTTACAAGCTTATCGAATAAAGAATGTTGCTTTGTCGCTGAAAATACACCGATAATAAGTGCAATTAGCCAAATAAAGAACAATGCAATAACCGCAACAATAAACGAATTCCATATAAATTTATTTAATAATGACGTTACAGGTTCTTGATATTGAAGAGAAAAACCAAAATCCCCCTGCAATGCATTACCCAACCAATGAAAATAACGCTCAACGATTGGCTTATTTAATCCATATAATTCCCTAAGTTCAACTGCCCTTTCAGGTGTAATCTTTGGATTTGAATCAATATAGTCACCGGGAAGAAGCGCGAACAAAAAAAAGATAATAACTGACGTACCCAACAGTGTAGGAATCATTTGTAACAACCTACGAATGATATATGTTTTCACCCTTTTTCTCTCCAATCTTATGCTTAAAATAGAAGAACATTTTTTCAAAGCGGCACACTACTTGCCGAGTGAAAAAATGTCTTCTACTTATACATTCTTATCCTTATTTTCCAATAGATAATACTGGTAAGTTTGCACTAATACTATTGTATTTTTCAGAGTCAATTCCTTTTATATTCCCGTTATAACCAGTAATTGTTCTACGGTAGTTTAATAGAATTACTGGTGGGTCATCACTTAACTCTTTATATAATTCTTTATAAATAGGTTTACGTTTTTCAATATCAACTGTCTCAATACCTTTTTTAATTAACTCATCTACTTTCGCATTTTTATAACCAAGACTCTTCTCATTGACACCAGACAGATATTCACCAGCTGTTTCACTCGGATCACTTGTAATCGGTGTCGAAACAGAAGCTAAATCATAGTCACCTTTATTTACCTTCGAAAGCATAGTATTAAAGTCCATAAATTCTGGATTAAATTCTACACCTATTTCTTTATAATTCTCTTTCGCAATTGGAATTAATAAATCACTATCTTTAGCCGAACTTGGGCCGAAATAAGAAAGTTTTAATTTTTGACCATCTTTTTCACGAACTCCATCCGAACCGACTTTCCATCCTGCTTCATCTAATAATTTTTTCGCTTTTTCTTTGTCGTATTCATATTTATTAACCCCTTCTTCCGTATAAGCCCAAGAAGTTGGATGAATTGGTACATTAGCTACCGTACCGTATCCTTTAAATGCTGTATCAACATATTTTTTACGATCTAATCCGTAAATAAGTGCTTGGCGAACCTTTTTATCCTTTAAGTACGGCTTATTATTATTCATATAAATATAGCTAAATGACGCTGCTGTTTCGATTTGGATATTCGCAAATTCTAAACCCTTAGCCTGTTCAAGAATTTCATCACCAGTACCTAGGCCAGTGTAGTCAACCTCACCTGTTTGGAATAATTGAAGCTTCGTATCACCAGCAGTAATTTTATAAATGAAGTTTGGAATTTTTGGTTTGCCTGCATAATAATTTTCATTTGCTACAAATCGAACTTCTTGCCCTGGGATATACTTTTCAAATTTATATGGACCCGCAGCTATCGGTTTTTCATATAACTCTTTTAAGTAATCTAAGCTTGTATTTTGTTTATAACCTTTTCCATAATAAGCTTTTGATAACACCTCTCCACCTAAAGCTGTTAGTGCCTGTGAATTAATTTTTTCAGTCGTAATTTTAATTGTCTGCGGATCAACAACTTGAATACCTTCAATAGAAGTTGCCTTTCCTTCTTTATATTCTTTACCACCTTTAACCGCATATTGAGAGATATCTATTTCACCTTCATATGCCTTATCATGTAATAGCGTCAATGTGAACGCTACATCATCTGCTGTTAATGGCGATCCATCGCTAAATTTTAAGTCTTTACGTAAATGGAATGTATATGTTAACTGATCAGAAGAAACGTCCCACTTCTCCGCTAATTCCGGAATTGGTTTCCCTTGTTTATCGGTTGATACAAGAGATGCAAAAATCACTGAAGTCACGTTTCCATCCCAACCATTTTGTTGGAAATATGGTAAAAATACGCCGCCAGGTTTACTAATACCAACTACTAACGTATCTTTTCTATTCTTCGCTTTATCTGGTACTTTCGTTTTATCTGTCGCAGCGATCTTTTCAATTTTTATATTTTTTAAATCTTGTTGTTTAACCGGTTCTGTAGAAGCCGTATCTTCCTGTCCCCCACAAGCAGATAACACAAGCGAACTACTCATTAATACCGAAAATACACCAGCCCATTTTTTTGTCTTTTTCTTCATTGTCCCCACCCTAACTTTTTTTTTAATAATTACACCTTATGAACTGCTTGCCTTATGTATGCCTCCCACAGCAACATTTTATAGCCAATCGGAAAAGTCGGTTTTAATTATAAAAAAATAGATGTTTTTTTGAGGGGTAACAATCTTATTCCGACCTTTCCGGTAGACTTTATGGTTATTAGCTTATATCTTTCAGTATATTTTGTCAATTATTTCTATATAAATATTTCGAGAATTCTCCAAATTTATTGAGCAATATTCAATTTAGGTAAACTTAACAAAATACCATTATAGTTATCTTCTTGTAATCCTTGAATTCGTACATTATGTGCAGACACGACTTTACTATTGTTTAAGAAAATAACAGGTGGATCTTCACTTAACTCTTGATATAGTTTTTTATAGATTTCTTTTCGTTTTTCAATATCCAATGTTTCTAATGCCTGCTTAGCTAATTCATCTACTTTCGGATTATGATATCCATCATAATTACGCTTACTTGTCGAAACAAACTCCTCAATTGTTCCGCTTGGATCATCAATCATCGGTGTGGAGACCATCGCTAAATCATAATCTCCTTTAATTACCTTGGAAATCATCGTATTAAAGTCCATGTATTCAGGATTGAAATCTACCCCAATCTTTTTATAATCCTCTTTCATAACGGGAATCATCACATCATTGATTTTACTTGCAGAAGAAGCAAAATAACTTACCTTCAATTTTCGTCCATCTTTTTCACGAATACCATCTGAACCAGCCTTCCACCCTGCTTCATCAAGTAATTTCTTCGCTTTTTCTAAATTATATTCGTATTTATTGATTCCTTCTTCTGTATACGCCCACGAAACTGGTGTAATTGGTACATTAACAAGTGAAGCATAACCTTGGAAATACGTATCAATTACTTTTTGGCGCTCTAATCCGTAAATAAACGCTTGGCGTACACGTTTATCTTTAAAGTATGACTTCTTATAATTCATTTTAATATAGCCGTAAGAACTTCCTGTATACACATTAATATTAGCGAAACCTAGATCTTTTAATTGCTCAATCGTTTCCGTATTTGTCGTGAAGCCATCATAATCTACTTCTCCCGCTTGAAATTGTTGCAAATTCGTATCACCCTTTGTAATTTTATAAATAAAGTGCTCAATCTTCGGTTTACCTTCAAAATAATTTTCATTTGCTACAAAACGAACTTCTTGACCTGGAATATATTTATCAAGTTTATAAGCTCCTGCTCCCATCGGTTTTCCATATAACTCTTTTAAATACTCTAAATTCCCTTGCTTATATTCTTTACCGTAATAAGCTTTTGATATAACTTCTCCACCAATTAACGATAATGTTTGGGCATTTACCTTTTCAGTTGTAATCGTAATTGTTTTCGGATCGATTACTTGAATCCCCTCGATAGAGCTTGCTTTTCCTTCCTTATATGCTTGCCCACCCTTTATTGCTGTTTGACTTATGTCAGTTGCTCCGCTATATGCCTGATCATGTAGTAACGTTAATGTAAATGCTACATCATCCGCTGTTAACGGCGAACCATCGCTAAACTTTAAATCATCTTTCAAATGGAACGTATATGTAAGCTGATCCTGAGAAATATCCCATTTTTTCGCTAGAATTGGGATTGGTTTTCCTTCCTTATCCAGCCCAACAAGAGGCGCAAAGATCGCTTGCGTTATATTACCATCCCACCCATTCTCCATAAAATGCGGAAGGAATATCCCGCCAGGGCTCGGCATTCCAATTACAAAAGTATCTTTTCTTTCTTTTGCCTTTGCTGGACTTTTTGCTTTGTCACTCGCCTTAATAAACTCATCTTTTACTTTTGGCATCTTTGCTGCTTCATTTGTACTTTTCTCTTCTTGAGCGCATCCTGCTAATAAAACCGATGTACTAAGGAATGTAACAAGTAACCCTTTCAAAGCCTTTCGCATAATTCTCACCCTTACTTTCCTGTTTTTTAATTAAGAGGGAACATAACGCTCCTTTCTGTAACTATCTTTATTTTACCTATAAAAATAGTATGAATTGATTTCAAGATTATTCCTTTTCAATAGGTATGTCAATCCTTACTAATTGTTTTCTCTCAAAAAAACAAAAAACACCTTCTATTACCTAATAGCCACGCATAGAATAATAACAATCAACTACCAAAAAGGGGGCGAAAATATGGACAACCTATTCCAATATGTCCTGCACTATGTGCTATTAACAGTCATAATAGTCGGGGCGTTATTACTATTCCCGTTCTTCCCAAAGTTCGTCCTCTTTTTAGCTTTTTTTATTATGCTCGGGATCGCTATTATAATTTCAACGAGGGAAGATACCACACAAAAAGAAAGCAGAGTTCAGCGCGTAAAGCTGTAACTCTGCTTTCTTTTTTTCAGTCGTAACGTATTCTTGTTAAACCAATTACGAAAAATACTCCTGCAAATAAAATGAGTATACCAATATATCCTCCTATATCTGCTAATGTGCCTCCCCTTACAATTAACTCCGTAAAGCCACGCATCGCCCAAGTTTGCGGAACAAAATTTGCCGCTGTTTGCATCCAAGCTGGTTCAATTTCAACCGGCCAATAAAGACCACTAATCATACATGTTGAAATTACAACGATATTACCTAGTGCTGACTGCTGTTCTGTTGTTTTTACTATACTTGCCAATAATAAAGCTAGACCAATGACGGCTAATAACAATACTGAAACGAGTGTAATAACCCCTAATAAATTTCCCCACTGCACATCAAATAATGAATGCGTTAATATCATTAAAACACCAAATTGAATCCACCCTATTAAAAAGAAGAAAAGGATATAACCTGCTAGTATTTGAACTTTTGAAACTGGTGTCCCTAATAAACGAGACCAAACCCCAAGTTGTCTAGCTTTCAAAATAGTTCCTGTCGCACTTAACATGACAATCATGACGAATAGAATTGAAAAACCTGCAGCTCGACCTGTAACATTATTTAACTTTTGATCATCATGTAAAATCGATTCTTTTTGAATCGAAACAGGATTTACTTTTGTATAAATTGTTTCATACATCGTTTCCCACGAAGTGTTACTTTTCTTTTCAAACTCTCTTGCTGCACTAACTTCTATCTCCATTTTTTTTAACACACTTGCCAATACTTGCTCTACAGAAGTTCCACCCGTAAAATCAGCACTGGCTTGAAATTGAATATTTTCTACTTTTCCATCTAGCATACTCTTTTGAAAATCTTTCGGAATGATGATTATACCAGATGATTTCTTGTCTTCGATCCTCTGTGTCCCTTCCCTATACGTTACCTTTTCTATAGAAATTAAATCACTTTTCTTTATTTCCTCATAATACTTGCTAGATAATACAGAACCATCTTTATCTACTAAACTAATATTTACTTTCTCATTCCCGCTTCCACCTAAAAGTCCACCGAAAATGAGTGTGAAAATAATAGGCATTCCAAACATAAGTATATAACTTTGTGGCTTTATTAAAATTTGTTTTAATTCTAGCCAACAAAGTGCCCAAACCTTCTTCATCATTTCCCCTCCTATCTCGTGCGTAAACGTAACGTTCCAATCATAACGGAGATAATTCCTGCACTACATAAACTTAAAATGACAGGGAATAGCACATCCCAAGATGTTCCCGACATAATATTTAAGAAGCTCGTAAGTGCCCATTTATTCGGAGCAATATTCGCAACTGTTTGAAGTGTATCGGGAAATACGTAAATCGGTAACATTGATCCCCCTAATATAGCTAGTATTTGAATACCGATTCCCCCCATTAAATCTGCCGTTTTTTCCTCACGAATAAAGGCTGCAATTAACATAGATAAACCAGAAACACAAATTGCATAAGAAATTCCCAACATTACTATTTGAGACACGTCTTCGCCCCATTCCACATGAAACATAAAGTGTGTAGCAACTATAAATATTCCAAATTGTATACAGGCAAATAGTAATGTACCTAAAAACTTCCCGAATAAAATTGAAAATGAGCTCGTCGGTGTACTGAACAAACGCGCCAACGTTTCAGTTCGTTGCTCTGTTACAACTGACTTTGCACCTACTGTTATGTTATATAGTAAAAACATGACTAACATTGCTGCTGCATAATATTGCATCGCTGCAACTGCTTTTTTACCAACTGTTCCTTTTTCGATATGATTCGTACTTGCAGTTGCTACCGTCTGTAGATTTCCACTTACCTCTTTTGCAACTTGTGCCACATCACCCTGCTGGGATTTTACTAATTCTGTTACAACACTTTTAGTAGATACTGCGATTGTTTGAACACGTTCTGAAAAAGAACGAATCATTGATTCAGCAATTTTCGCTTGTATATCTTTGGATGGATCTATAAGCACCTTTGGTTCTTTTAATTTCCCATCTTGTACTTGTTCGCTCCATTTATTTGGGATGGCAATTCCTACATCGATTTTCTCTTCCTTTAACATATCTTCAAGCTCTTCCTGGGAGTTAACTACCTTTACTTCCACATCATCTTTTATTTCTTTAGACTGCAATACATCTTTTCGAAAGACATCTGCAAACTCATCTGTTCCATCTTGATAATAGCCAATTACTGTTTTCGGTAGTCCACCACTATCAAATACATTACTTAACGCTGAACCTAAAATCGCTGTTAATAAAAGCGGCATAAGTATCATCATCATAAATCCGCGGCGGTCGATTAAACGGATTTTTAAATCTTTCCATGCAATAATGAAACTTTTCATTTCGCACTAACCTCCTTAATCACGCAGTGAACGTCCTGTTAATTGTAAAAATAGTGCCTCTAAATTCGGTTCTTGTACTTCCAGTTTTAAAATTTGAGCGTTGTTCTCAACAACTACTGAAACAACTGTGCCAATTGCCTCGCCACCATTTAGTCCAATATCAATCGTGCTATTATCTTCGTCAAAAATAATACGCTCAACAACAGGTAGCCCTTTCAACTTTTGTAACAGTTCCGTACTATAGCGATTTAATTGCAATTTCACTATAAACCCATCTGTCAGACGATTACATAACTCTCTTTTCGTTCCTAGTGCAATTACCTTTCCGTGATCAACGATGGCAATTCGCTCACATAAATACTCAACTTCTTCCATGTAATGGCTCGTATAAATGACCGTCATACCTTTTTCATTTAATTTTTTAACAGTCCCTAAAATATGATTTCTCGATTGTGGATCAATCCCGACTGTCGGTTCATCCATAATTAATAACTCTGGTTCATGCATAAGTGCTGCACCAATATTAATACGCCTTTTCATTCCGCCTGAAAATGTTTCAATTTTATCTTTTCCCCGATCCTGTAAACCGACGTAAGCTAGCACTTCCTCTGCTCGTTCTTTTGCAACTTTTCCATTTAAACCGTACATCTTCCCCCAAAAAATCAGATTTTCCTTTGCTGAAAGTGTCGGATACAGCGCAATGTCTTGCGGGACAATACCGATTTTCTTTTTCGCTTCTACTGGATACTCTTTTACAGATTTCCCACCAACTTTTATATCACCACTATCGTATGGAATTAACCCGCAAATCATTGATATCGTCGTTGATTTTCCCGCTCCATTTGGACCAAGCAACCCAAATGTTTCACCCTTTTTCACTTCAAAAGAAACATTCTTTACAATTTCCTTCTTGCCAAATGATTTCGTAATATGATCTATGACTAACATATTGATTCAGCCCCTTTGCTTTCATCTACACTTTCATTGTAGAAAAATTTCTTCTTCTCTCCATCACCCTTAAGGTAGAAATACAAAATAAAAAAGCAGCAAATTCTGCTGCTTTTTCTCACTTATATATGCCAAAAGTCACGTGTATGTCGTAACACCGTATCTTACTGCGTATATTGCTGCTTGTGTTCGATCTCTCAGTTCTAGCTTACTAATTAAATTAGAAACGTGATTCTTTACAGTTCCCTCTGTAATGAATAACTTTTCAGCAATCTCTTTATTATTTAAACCGCGCCCAATTTCCTTTAAAACATCTACTTCACGCTCAGTTAATTGTTCTAGTTGTTCTGGTGTGGGGCACTCTACTGCTACTTTTGTCTTTTTTAATTCTTTTACAATTTGCGCTGTTATATCTTGAGGAAGCACAGCACCTCCACCGTGTACCGTTAAAATAGCTTGAACGATTGCGTCCGTCTCCATATCCTTCAATAAATATCCGCTTGCCCCTTGCTCTAATGCTTCAAAAATAAGCTCACTATCACTAAAAGTCGTTAACATAAGAACCTTTATACGAGGAAACTTTTCTCTAACTAAACGAGTTCCTTCAACACCATTCATACGAGGCATCCGAATATCCATCAAAATAATTTCAGGCTGTAATTGTTTCACCTTTTGTACAACTTCATCCCCATCACTAGCCGTCCCCACCACTTCAAGTTCCGGACGCAAATTTAATATCATTGCCAATCCATCACGAATCAGTGATTGATCATCAACAATCATAATTCGAATCATAACGCTCCCCCTATTATCCATGTTTTTTCTCGCAGTGGGAATTCGATTTTTAAGCGAAAACCTTTTTCTATTTCACTCTCAAATTGAATGATTCCACCATGCTCCTCTACACGTTCTTTCATATTAAGTAACCCAAACCCAGGACTTACTTCATTGACTCCCATACCATTATCCGAAATACATAACTTAACTTGTTCCATTGAACAAACTAAACTTACTTCACACAAGCTAGCTTTCCCGTGACGTTTTGCATTCGTTAAAGACTCTTGCATAATACGAAGCAGCGTAGGCTGTAGTGACAACGGAATCTCAACCGGATCCCCTTGCAATTGAAAAGATATTTGTACTTTCGTCGCTTTAGAATATTCATGTAACATTTCACGCATATTCTCTATTATGTTCTCTAGTTTACTTTCCTCTTTTAAGGCATGCACAGAAGCTCTCACTTCTTGAAGTGATTTTCTAGCTAACCCATGACATGTATGTAATACCTCTTCTGTAGCGTCCGATTTTTGTTTCCATAAAGCCTCCGCTAGTTGTAATTGAACAAGTAAGGCAGTCATATTGTGACCGACTGTATCATGAATTTCTCGGGCAATATCATTCCGCTCCCGAACAGCAGTCAATTCTTCCACCTCTTTAGCATATAACCGTAATTGTTCATGAGCTTCTTTTAAAGCTGTATGAGATGATGCTAATTCCCCATATTGCTCATCTACCATTTGCCGAGCAGCTGTAAGTTTTTTTATTAAGTTTCCAGCTAAAGCACTGAAAACGATGAACATAAAGTTAATTGCATTACTCTCCAATTCCAGGCTCCCTGTATGTTGATACGTATGTAGTATATTTATAAACCAACAAAGAAAGAAAAAAGCGATAAAAAAATAAGTCATCCTTTTACGCCAATCATGAATAAATAATCCTACCGCATCAATTCCAAATATAATTAAATACAAACATGTCTCGGGAAATAAAAACCCTAATAATGCTGTGACAATGCCGTTTGCGAGCAAGGTATAAAAAATGATTTTCCTACTCTCTTTTGCTTTTACAAGTAAAATATGATTCACAATATAAATGAAAAGTGCAATACCGACAAAAAATTGTAAATTCGCTGTTTCACGTGAAACATGATTTGCGTAAACTAAACAAATCATAACGATTGTAGCAATCCGCGCGTATCCTAACATAAAATTCCCCTCACGTTTCCGTAGCATAAAGCTCATTTCCTTATCATACTAACAAGAAAATTATACCAATTTTCACCCCTTCGTTATACAAAAAAGAGCAAGCCCTCCCTCAAAATCCGGGAAAACAACTCGCTCTTTTTCATTCTATTTTCTTTACTCTACAATATTCTCTAACTCATTATATAACTCCGCTCGCAAAAACTCTTTTTTCGTTTTTTCTTCATATAATTGTTCAAGCATTTCAACATCAACTACATGTTCCATTTTACATTCGAGTGCATATATATCTTCTTCTATATGCATTAACTCGTTTTCAACTTCCTCTAAATTCCTAGACTCCTTCTTTTTTATAGGTATTACTTTTAACACTTTATTCCCTTGCTGCTTCTGTTTTGCTACTTGTTTCTCAATTCTTTCTTCCCACTTTTGACGAGCCCATGCATAGTTCCCCGCAAACTCAAATAATTTGTGCTCATCAATCCAATATGTCTTTTCAAACAATTTATTTAAGAAATAACGATCATGTGAAACAGCTAAAATCGTCCCGTTATATTGTTCAAGGGCTTCCTCTAAAACTTCCCTTGATTCAATATCAAGATGATTCGTCGGTTCATCTAAAATAAGAAAGTTAACATCTTGATACATAAGTTGCGCGAGCCTTAACCTCATTTTTTCTCCGCCACTCAGTTGCGTTACTTTCTTAAAAACAGCTGGACCATAAAATAAAAAGCGAGCTAATATATGTCTTGCCTCTCCCTCTGTTACAGCTACACAATCTCTGAAAGCTTCCAATACATTGTTCTTCATATTCCCGTACGCATGTTGCGATAAATAACCGATTTTCACACTACTACCAATCCGAATTTCTCCAGCATCTTGCTTCATTTCTTCTAATAGTAATTTTAATAACGTAGTCTTTCCTGTACCATTACGTCCAACGATAGCTGAGCGCTCCTGAAAACGAATATGCAAATTTACTTTCTCGAATAAAGATCGTTCAGCAAATCCTTTACTCACTTCTTTCATTACAACAACATCTTTTCCGCTTCTCTCTTGCCCTTCAAACTGAAGTCCCATCTGTTTTCTATCCAAAATGGGTCTCTTTAGTTTCTCTATACGCTCTAATGCGCGTTCCATATTTCTCGCTCTCTTATGCAATCCTTCATTCGGCGGATTCGCTTGATTTGCCCATTCACGTAGACGCTTAATTGCTTCTTTCATTTTCTTTATTTTCTTTTGCTGTTCTTGATACGCTTGAAATTCTTGAAGCAACCTTTCTTCCTTTTCCTCAACAAACTGGGAATAGTTCGTATGATATACGTGAATTTCTCCATCTTCTAAATCAAAAATTTTCATTACAACTTCATCAAGGAAATAGCGATCATGTGAAATGACCATAACCGTTCCTGTATATTCTTTTAGAAATTGCTCTAACCACTCGACTGCAAATAAATCTAGATGATTTGTTGGTTCATCTAATAAAAGTAAATCTGGTTTCTGCAATAGCATGTACGCAAGGCTGACTTTCGTCTGTTCCCCGCCACTTAATTCCGTAAATAATCGAGAGAATAATTCCGTCACTTGTAGACCATTTGCTACCTTCATAATATTTGCTTCTATTTCGTACCCACCGAGAAATGCGAATCTTTCTTGAATTACTCCGTATCTCTCCATTAACTTTTCTAAAGCAAATGCTTCCAGCTCTTCCGCCATATTATTTTCTAAAGCATGCATTTCTCTTTCTAATTCCTTTTCTACTTTAAAAGCAGAACTTAATACATCATATACGGTTATTCCATCTTCAAACTTTGGAATTTGTGCCACATGACCAATACGTGTTCCTTTCTTCATATGGATAGCTCCTACATCCACACTCTCCATCCCTGTTAGAAGCTGAAAGACTGTCGTCTTCCCACTACCGTTACGACCAACTAATCCAATACGTTCACCATTCTTTATTTCAAGCGATATATTTTCAAATATGATGTTTCCACCAAAAGACTTCGTTATATTATTTACACTACAAATTGTCATTTTCCGTACTCCTTTCAATATAAAAAACCATGGGAAAGAAACATTCCCCATGGTTTTCGGCATAGAAAAAGGAAGCCAAATAGCTCCCTTTTCACACGTTTATCAAAAATGGGTGAAGAGACTTCTATCGTTCAATAGCTACTATGCAATTGTTAAAAAAGGGCATACGTATCCCGTTAACAACTACATCATGAAAAATCGCACGACAAAAATAGATATAATCTAAAAATTTGGCACGCGCAGCTAAAGAACGTTTCATCTCATTCACCCCTTTCGTACGGAATTTAATACTACTTCTTTATTATACTTTCCCATTTCATGTTTGAATAGTCATTTTTCTGAAAATAATGAAGATAGACTAAACATTTCAATAAGTGACATCAACTCTTACAAAACTGTTATGTTCACGTAATGGAAAGCGATAGTACGAAAAGATGCCTCCCTATACAATAAAGTTATAAACAAGAGAGACAAAAACAAGGAGGAAAACAATCATGATGAAAGAAATCGTAAAAGCAATCTTTGAGGTATTAGTGAACGGACAAGCAGTTGTAAAAGAACTAAACGAACTATAAAAAGGAGTGAAGGAATATGATAAACATGGTGAAAATGATTTTACACGCTTTAGTCGACGCAAAAGCAGTTAGCCAAGAATTAAACCAACAATAAAAAGGGGTATATGAATATGAAGAAAGCCATTATTGTGATCGCAAGTACGGCAATTGCCTTATACACAATAAAAAATAGAAAAAAGAAAAAAAATGCAAATGCTCTATATTATCCATACACACTATTGAAGAAAAAATAAAAGACAAGGTACCCTATTATAATGAGGATATCTTGTCTTTTATTTTTCCCTATTCCCTTTAAAGGATTTCCTCCTCCTTTCCCCGAATGTATTAAGCGGGATTTTTACACATATTTTAAAGGGGCATATATACAAATGGATACTCAACAACTATATTTTTTAAACGATATCGGTAAACAAAAACCAGAAAGCATTCGGAACAGAAGCGCTGCATGTCCTTTTTGTGACAGAGAAAATTTAACGGAGATTTTAGCAGCTGAGGGCTCTATTATTTGGCTGAAAAATAAATTTCCTACATTAAAAGATACCTTTCAAACAGTGCTAATCGAAACAGATAATTGTGAAGATCATATCGGAACATATACAGAAGAACATATGAGAAAACTAATTCGTTTCTCTATTTACCATTGGTTAAACTTACAAAATAACGAAGAATTTGCATCTGTGATTTTATATAAAAATCATGGTCCATTTTCAGGTGGCAGTTTGCACCATGCACACATGCAAATTATCGGAATGAAATATGTAGACTATCTCGAAAATGTAGAAAAGGAAAATTTCCAAGGAGTAATTGTACAAAAAAACGAACGTATTGAACTCAATATTTCAGAGCGTCCTATTATTGGCTTTACTGAATTTAACATAGTCATTGAAGATATTGCATTTATAGATGAAATGGCAAATTATATTCAGCAAACTGTACGTTACATACTGACAGATTTCCATAAAGGATGTAGTAGTTATAACTTATTCTTCTATCACCTAAATGGAAAAATCATTTGTAAAGTTGTTCCTAGGTTTATCGTTTCACCATTGTATGTAGGGTATAAAATACCACAAGTTTCTACAAAACTAGAAGAGGTGAAAATACAACTAGCACAGTATTTCATGAAACAAGAAGACAAAATTATTCATAAAAAAACAGAGTAGGTGTCGAAAACCTACTCTTTTATTACGCCTTTATTCCGATAATATACATCTTCTAATCCAACGTTATACTTCATATTGTTATCCGTCCACTCTGGCCCTAGATTCCCTGGCCATCCAGATGTATTTGCTATATATTTCAGTAATGCAAAATCAGTCAGACCCTTTTGCACCCCACGCTTATATCCTTTCAGTAAGTGCGGCATTGCAATTTGCGCATTTGTACGCGGATCTTTCAACTCTTCATCAGTTAAATTATCCGGTGCAAGCCCACCACCGCGGTGCAATTGAAACAATCCGAATGAAGTTCCGTTATCCCCAACACTTCTTGGATTTAACCTACTTTCATGTTCGGCAATTGTCAGAGGTATCCATTCTGGAAGGTTTACTTTCTTTGCTTCCTCTATAATAATTTGTTTCATCTGTTTTGCTTCCTCTGAATCAACATAGCTTGTCTCATTTATTAGCTTATCCATTCCTTCAGACTTCTCTTGGAAATATAAATACACTCCAAGAACAACTAAAAATCCTAAAAAGAATTTCTTCACTAGCTCTACCTCTTTCTCCGCTGAAATTTGTCCCCTTTCAGCCTTCCCTTTACAATTACCTACATTCTATCATTCTCTTACTCTTCCATCATAGCAAATTACTATACATATTATCATCATGCTTTAGACTGATTTTGCGAAAAACCAATTGGTAAATATGTGCAAAAATGTAACTTACATGGACTATAACTTATTTCTTGTATATAATTGTAAATTGAATTCTATATAGACTAGGAGCATATATAAATGAAAAAAGCCCTACTACTCTTTTTTAGCATTTTACTACTCATTCCTATACACACATCTGCGCAAACATCATCCAAGCAAAAAGTACTTATTTTGTATAGTACAGAAGACAACAAAATTACAAACAATGTACAAATCCTTAATACTCAGTTAGGGCACTTTACAAAAGATATAACAGTAAAAAGTTTAAAAGAGATACATGAAATTAGTAACTCATCTTCTTATACACATATCGTTTATATCGGAGAGCAAAAAGAAGTTCTTTCTACTGAAGTAAAACAATTTCTGGAAAGCTTCTCAGGTCCAGTATTAGTTTTAGGTCAAAATGTTGAGCAATTATCTAATCGTTTTTCTTTCATTACCTCGGATGAAACTGATATACGAACTCATACTATAGAATATCCGACACACAAATTAAAAAATGAATTACAAGAAGAACGCTTAATGAAGAAAATTGAAGCAAAAGGAACAACTCTTGCTTACGCCTTGAGTGCCGATGGAGCCCATCCATTAATCGTTCAGCAAGGAATATCATATTATGTTGCAACTCCAAACCTTTTCGATTGGATGTCTCATTACGTCGGTGAAATGCTATTTTCTTACTTTGAACAAAAGCCGATGACAAATAAAACTTCAGCTTATTTACGTCTTGAAGACGTTCATCCAGCTGTAGATGTAAAGCAATTAAAAGAAATTGCTGAATTACTAAAAGAGAAAAACCTTCCTTATATGATTACTGTTATCCCTGTTTACAAAGATCCCAACATAGGAAAAACAATACATTTAAAGGATAACTCTGAATTAGTCGATGTTTTACGCTTTATGCAAGATAACGGTGGTTCTATCGTTATGCATGGTTACACCCATCAGTTTTATGATAGTGAAACTGGCGAAGGTTTTGAATTTTGGGATGTAAAAACAGATCAACCAATTCGCCAACCAAACCATGAAAAATCAAAGACAAAAGAATATTTTCAGTCTACAGAAGACTATAATAAATACGTAGAGAACGGAAAAGCCTTCGAAGAAAAATATACTAAAGATCATATTGAAAAAGGGATTACAGAGCTTGTAGGAGCGAAATTATATCCAGTTGCCTTTGAGGCTCCGCACTATACAATGTCTCAAAAAGGATATGAAATACTTTCTCAATATTTCTCTACTTATGTAGGACAACTACAACTAAACGATACAACTTGGAAATCTATGCATTCACCAGCTTATACGAGTACACCATCGTTTTTACATGGGATGAAATTAATACCTGAAACGGTTGGATTTATCGAAGAAGGCCAGCCACAAGATATTGCCAAAATGAAAGAACGTGCTTTATCTATCACTAAACTATCTGATGGAATTATCGGCGCATTCTATCACCCTTACTTAGGTGTTCAACCATTAAAAGAAGTATTAAAAGAACTAGAAAACATTCCAAACGTAGAGTGGATTGATTTACAAAAAGAAACGAATGAAGTAAAAATGAAAGATATTCATATTACTACTAATAAAGACGGCATTCACGTTGAAAAACCAACAAGTGCGAATGACATAATTAATTATATAAAACAATATGGGTTCTTCCTTATAATTGGGTTCATTATAATTGTCTTTCTTTTATTATTAAGACGTGCGAAAAAATTAGAGTCATAAAAAAACACCAAGCGAGATGCTTGGTGTTTTTTTATGACTCACTAACTTTATAAAATCGTACCGTATTCGCATATATTTGCTCAGTAACTTTCTCTACTGATATTTTTTTTATTATACTAATTTCTTGTAATACATCTTTTATCATATAAGGATGTGTCATCGTATCCTTCTGAAATTCCCATGGGCCATCTGTTTCTACCATCATATATTCAAGCGGATAATACGAAACGATTTTTCTAATTTTCTCCTTATGTAAAACATCCGGTGTGATAGAAATATAATAACCGTTCCTCATCATCCGTTTCATTGTCTCTTCACTTCCTTTAAACCAATGGAAGTGTGCGCGTGAAACTTTATATTCTTCAAGAAAATCACATACAGTGTCAGCATCTCCATAAACCGCATGCAATACAATTGGTAAATCATGTTTACTAGCTAGTTCAACAAACTTTTTTAACACCGCTATGTATGGATCGATAGCAATATTTTCATCTTCTTTCCTTAAATAATACGGGAGTCCCACTTCACCAATCGCAACAATGTCCTCTACATGAGCTTCAATTAATTTAAATATGCGCTCACATTCTTCTCTATGAATCGGCTGCTCCGGATGAAAACCTATTGCTGGATGTACAAAAGGATATCGCTTTGCTAAAGATAAAGTTTCTAGGCATGATTGATAATTCATAGATACTGCAATAAGCCCCTGTATCTCTTTACTGTTTTCCACATCTATAAGTAATCTACTTTTCTCTTCATTCTCATATTGATCAACATGTATATGGCTATCAATCCATTTCATCTTTATGCCCCCATAAAAAAAACAAGAAAGGGTCCCCCTTCTTGTTTTATCATCTATATTATTTAACAATTAAATTTGTTATTATATCAAATAATCCAATACATACTATGGCAACAGTAAAGTAGCTACAGAAATCTTTAATTGGAAACTTCACTACTTCTTCTTTACGCATCCCAGTTTTCTCCCTTCTTAATATATCCCTAATTATTTTTTATCTATTTGTATCTATTATGCAAAAAATATGACAAAATTACTATCGAATTAACTTACGTAAACCTTACAATATTGTAAGGTTAAAAAAAGAGCCTCATCTAAATAGAGATGAGGGCTATTAAAAAGTAGTTGGTTTTTCATTCTTCATTAACATTACAAACGGAAAGTGATACAGTGAGACTTTCTAGTTATACTATATGAAATTCACTATATTTTAACTATCGAATTACATTACAGAAGGCTTACATGTTTGTAAGCTATGCGTAATGTAATTCGATAGTTTCCCTTACCTATATTTCGTACAATAAAGTTAGAAAGTAAGCCAAATAAGAAGAACACTCACATAACCAAATTACATTGCTAGTAGCCTACTCTTCTTATACCTTTCACTCATGCTACTACAATGTACCCCCTTCCCCTTTATATAATAAAAAGAGCCTTAGTCCGTATGGACTAAGGCTCTTTCATGCACTCTAAAATACCCCTACCTAGTATTTTTATTTTCGACAAAAAATAGGCGGGGGTATAATTCGCTATCTCATCGTTAAAAGTTTACTCTTTGCATTAATAGGAATATTTACAACTTCAATTTCTTCAATTGCCTCGCCGTAGCGTCCTTTTGCGTACACCTTTAATGCTTCATCTTTCTTTAACATATGCTTAACAGTCTTCTTTATTTTTTGCTCTCTTCCACGTTCGTCAAATGCAATAAATTCATATTCATACCACTCATCACCAATATGCTGACCAATTGTATTCACAACCGTATAATATTCTTTCGTCTTATAAAGTGGATTATATTTATCGATAACTGGTCCAAGTTTCGTAGGCAATAACATTACTACTATCACTATCATCGCTATTATAGTAGTGATCATTTTTTTCTTCATAATAAATCTTCCTCCCTTGCAGGATATATATACATCCATTTTAAAAAGAAGGAATAAAATCTACTATTGAATCTCATTACATTACACTTACATTTTTGTAAGAATTAAAAAAGGCGAACGAATTTACTCGTTCACCTTTTAGCTCGCTTTAAAACCACCGCCAAGTACATCACGCACATCGTGAATGACAACGAAGGCATCTTCATCAACTCGGCCGATAACTTGCTTTAACTTAACAAGCTCTTGTTTATTAATAACGACATATAATACTTCTTTATTTTTACCAGTATATCCGCCGCGCCCCTCTAATACAGTGACACCACGTGTCATGTTTTTCGTAATAGCTTCACGAATTAAGTCTGGTTGATTCGAGATAATCGTAACTGCAGTCTTTGTATCCATTCCTTCTACAATGAAATCAATTACTTTCGCTCCGATAAATACAGCAACGAGTGTATACATTGCCTTTTCTTGCCCTATTATAAATACAGAACCAGCAATTACAACGATATCAATAATGAGTACGCCTTTACCAACACTCCAACCTAAGTATTGATTTGCTAACTGCGCTAAAATTGCCGATCCTCCTGATGTACCTCCAGCTTTGAACATACACCCTAATCCGATACCTACAAATAGACCCGCGAATAAAGCTGCTAAGAGCGTATCACTATTTACATGATACTCAATGTGCTCTGTAACATATAAAAACAAAGATGTTTCTACAATCCCTAAAATTGTATAAACCATCGTTTTTTTATCAAAAAATTTATAACCAACAGCCAGTAAAATTGCATTTATAGCAAAATTGACAATCCCTGGCGACCAACCAAATAAATAATACGTAACAACCGTTACACCAATAATGCCACCTTCTGATAAACGGTTTGGAATTGCAAAATAATTAATACCGATTGCGAATAACAATGAACCAATTGTAATTAATGTTATCTCTTTTATACGTTGATTAACCATAGTTCATACCTCCCCCCATTTGACATTGTATCACTATCTCCTAGAGGTTTAGAAGTGGTTTTTATTACGCCATTCTTCTCATAACAGCAATGGTATTATGTTTAAACAAACACCTGATTAATTATTCATATTTGCTCTAACTGCACGAGCAAAGCGTTCCACATTACCTTTCTGAATATACTTAGCTATTACCGTTTCCTTATTACAAGTAAACACTAATTGCGGATGAAAATTTATGTCGTCTATATGCAAATACGAATACTCTTCAAATGTTGATGGATAATACGAAAATCCTCCATAAAAGAGGAGACGTCTAGTAGTAGCAACGAAAATTCCATGCCGATATGATAAGGTAAAATCATCTTTCTCAAATATCCCTATCACAAATGCTAAAATTTGTTCATCATCCTCTACATACTTTTTCATACTTAATAAAAGTTCATTCATACATATCCCTCCAAATTCTATTCATTGCTTTAACACTTGAAAAGAATCCATGGATTATTACAGACCGGTGTAACTCTTTTATAAAGTATGAAATGCGTTTCCTGTCAAAGACATTTCAAAAAATAATCCGTTATGTGATTATACACATAACGGATTATCGCTAAACTGTAGAGCGTTCCACAAGTTTATACGGAATTTCCATCTTTTCTTGTTTAGAACCCTCATCACTTACTCGTCTGTAAAACATTTCAAAAGCCGTCTTACCTATTTCCTTTAAATTTTGGTCAATAGTTGTCAGTTGTAAAACTTGAGAAATCGGTTGATTATCAAAACCAATAATCGCTAAATCCTCCGGAACTTTAATACCTAGTTTATTAACTTCTGTCATGATCCCAATAGCAACTTCATCTCCTGCCACTATTAATGCTTCAGGTGGATTCTCCATCTCCTTAAATTGATGTGCAACTCTTACACCATCTTCTAATGTAAAGCATTCTGTGAAAATCCGATCTTCCATCACTTCTTCATCTATTAATTGTAGCTGTTGTTTATAAGCATCAAAACGTTTCTTACTACTTGGTCCTAACTTTCTTCCCGTACAATATCCAATCTTCTTATAACCTTTTTCAATAAGGTAACTCATCCCTAATTGAAAGGCATTAAAATGATCTGTATATACACTCGATATACTTTCAATATCATTATCCTCACAAGCAATAACCGCCCCATACGCTGCATACGGCTCTATAATTTCCCACTCATTAGCACGAGAACAAATGATCAGACCATCTAGTTGCTTTGTTTTCAACATATGTAAACTTTTCATTTCTTCTTTTTTATTGTAATTCGTTTGACAAAGAAGCACTCGATAATTGTGAGCTAACGCAACTTCCATCATTCCACCCACCATCGCATCAAAACACGGATGATTAATATAAGGTAAAATCACACCAACAATATTCGTTTTCCCTTTTGATAAATGAACAGCATTTGCATTTTGTGAGTAATTCAATTTCTCAACTATTTCTAAAACAACTTTCCTTTTTTCTTCACTTACATACGGATGATCATTTAATACCCTCGAAACAGTCGTAACTGAAACCCCAGCCATCTTTGCAATATCTTTAATATTAGCCATACACTCACCTCTACTTTTAACTTAATAAATCACATGAACATATGTCAAATCTTCTCATCATGACACCTTCATTCGTTTTTCTTACAAAAGTGTAATTTTCCTGTAAGCTAATTCGATAGTGACTCTCCGCTATATTTCATACAATTAAGTCAGAAACAGGGCAACAACCATTCGAAAAGGAGCGGATCTAATATGATGAACAAAATGAAATCAAACAATTTCTTAAACACAATGGGCATGGTATTATCTGCTCTTATCGATGCAAAAGCTGTTGCTTCTACATTAAACAAGTAAGGAGAATATATTATGAATAACATCACTTTTAACAAATTAGATTTTTTAGGACTTGCTAGTGGCTCGATTCTTCTTACTGCTTTTATTTACGCCGCTACGCTTGTATAAACTTTGTGTCCCCTTTCCCCTTTATTATAAATAGTAATAGAAAAGACGACCATATGCCCGGTCGTCTTTTCTTATTTTTGATTTGATTGCAAAGTTACCTTTAGCTCTTCAAATTTTTCATTTAATTGATCTGTCATCATTTTCATAGCTGTTTTCCGATCTATTTGTTCTCCCGCATCAATTTGAATCGGATCTCCAAAAATTAATTGCGCCCTTTTTCCTTTTATTAATTCTTTTACACTTGATGGACCAATATAAGCTGCCGGTACTAATGGAACATTAGAACGCAGCGCAATCGTAACAGCCCCAGCTTTTAATGAAACATCTTCTGATGATCTCGTTCCACTCGGAAAAATCCCGACTACCTTTCCTTCTTTTAATAGGCGTGATGGAATTTTAAGTGTACTCGGTCCTGGATTCGCACGATCTACGGGAAATGCATTTACATTTTTAAAGAACCAATTTTTAAATTTCCCTTCAAACAATTCTTTTTTTGCCATGTAATGAATTTGGGTTGGATACATCCCCGTTGCTAACATTAAAACATCCATAAAACTTGTATGTGTGCACGCAACAACGTAAGGGCCACCTTCCGGTAATTTTTCTCCCCCTTGTACTTCTACCTTCCCAGCCATTTTAAATATATATTTCAACGAAAATGTAATTGGTTTATACATTTGTTTCGTTCCTTTCTGAATATCCGAAGTATAATCATTTTCTTACAACGATTATAACACTAAGTTTTAGGAGTTGGTAATAAAAATAAGTATTTATTGTTAAATTTCAATTCTTACAAAAGTGTAATTTTCTTGTAAGCTAATTCGATAGTTACTTCTTACAATATTTCATATAATTAAGTCAGAAAGAAACAAGTAAGGAGAATGTATTATGAATAACATCACTTTTAACAAATTAGATTTTTTAGGATTAGCTAGCGGCTCCCTTCTTCTTACTGCTGTTATTTACGCTGCCACGCTTATATAAACTTTGTGTCCCCTTTCCCCTTTATATAAATAGTAATAGAAAAGACGACCGTCTATGCCCGGTCGTCTTTTTAATTTTTTCTTTCCTTCAATTCTTTTAAAAGCTGTATCAGTTCAGCTTGTTGTTTTACACTCTTACGACCATTTCGATTAATTGCTGCAAGCTCGCAGGCAACTCCAGCAGCAAAGAAAAACAATAAACTTTCTAACATATAAAATCCTCCAATTGCCTATTAAACAGCTTGGCGCAATTGCTTTTCTTGCAACATTTGCTTATTTGCATTTTCTTCTTTTCTCTGACAAACGTTATTACGAATAAGCGCTGCAATAACAAATAATGTTCCTACAATATCAAATGTTGTTATTTTATACCCTTGCATCATCATAATAACTAACGTAGTAATTGGTACAAAGTTAATAAATAAAATACCATTAATGGATGATAAGATTTTCACACCGTAGTTCCAAGCAAGTAGTGCTACGATACCTGGTAATGTCATCATAAATAACAAGTCATATTTCACAATAGAGATCGTTTCCATACTTGGAATTGATACATATCCAAGCCCCGTAATGATTACCGTTATAATCCCTGTGACAGTTGTACCAAATACACATGTCAACGTAGAATAACGTAATGTTGACCAATCGCTACACGTTTGACCACCCATCGTATAAATAACCCATCCTACAACACCAACAAATATAAATGCTAGTGAAAACATGTTATCTTTCAATGTTAAAAAGAAACTTATGTCGCCTTTCGTAATAACAAATATAGCCCCTACAAACGCGATAATCATGCTCGTTATCATATACTTCTTCGGCTTTATATGTTTATATCCCCATAAAATACAAATTGAAATCATCGGCATAAGCGCCTCCATGATAGAAGCTACCATTACACCTGATTTCCCCATTAACATTTGTCCTAGAAAAATTAATACATTATATACGGTAAACGCCATTGTTCCAAAAAAGACGAGTAACTTCCCTCTTCCTTCTAAGCGAAATGCTTTCTTTCCTTCTTTCACTAGCAATAATACAATCAGTACAATTGCTACCGCCCCATAACGAATAAACGAAAAATAAAACGGATCTATGTATTCTAGCGCATGATCAGCAACAGGAAACATCGCTCCCCATGACATACTTGCTATTAAACACGCCAAAGCGCCTATTATCATTTGACCTCTTTTCACCACAATCCCCCACTTCTTTCTATTTGCACAAAGAGAATTGTAAAAGAAAAAATATATCACGTAAAATGATTCAAAATGATGTTAAGTATCATTTATAATGATACTTAACATCAAGGGGGCATAAAATGGAATTACGAGACTTACAAATCTTCCAGAGCGTTGCTGACCGAGGTAGTGTAAGCGGCGCCGCAAAGGAATTAAATTACGTACAATCAAATGTAACTGCACGTATTAAACAACTAGAAAATGAACTGAAAACACCGCTCTTTTATCGTCATAAACGAGGCATGACTTTAACAGCTGAAGGAAGAAAAATGCTCGTTTATGTTAATAAAATTTTGCAAGATGTTGACGAGCTAAAACAAGTATTTTTAGATAGCGAAACACCTTCTGGTATTTTAAAAATCGGCACGGTCGAAACAGTAAGTACATTACCTACCATTTTATCTTCTTACTATAAACGTTATCCGAATGTCGATTTATCATTACAAGCAGGTCTAACGGAAGAATTGATTAGAGAAGTACTTGATCATCAATTAGATGGTGCCTTTATATCAGGTCCTATTAAACATCCACTAATCGAACAATACGATGTTAGTAAAGAAAAATTAATGCTTGTAACACAAAATAAAGCTTTTCATATAGAAGAATTCACAACAACGCCCCTACTCGTTTTTAACCAAGGATGTGGATACCGTTCCAAACTAGAACGATGGCTTAAAGATGAGGGTTTGCTCCCAAAAAGAATTATGGAATTTAATATATTAGAGACGATATTAAACAGTGTTGCACTCGGCCTTGGAATTACACTCGTACCACAGTCTGCTGTCCACCATCTTTCTAAAGCTGGTAAGGTACATTGTCATGCAATCCCTGAAAAATATGGTAGTATTTCAACAGTTTTCATACGCCGTAAAGATAGCTATATGACGAATTCAATGCGTAGCTTTTTAAAAACAATTGAAGAGCATCATCATATCAATATGCTTTAAAAGACATTCTTACACGAATGTCTTTTTTTCTTACAAAAATGTAAGTCTCCCGTAAGCTAATTCGATAGTTGCAGGCGATCATATTTCCTATAATTAAGACATAAAGCAGGGCAACAACAATTCTAAAAGGAGCGGATACGCATGATGAACAAAACGAAATCAAACAAATTTTTCAATACAATGGGCATGGTGCTATCCGCACTTGTCGATGCAAAAGCCGTTGCAACTACATTAAACAAATAAGGAGAGATTATAATGAACAACATTACTTTCAACAAATCAGACTTTATCGGACTTGCAAGTGGAGCTACTCTTCTTACAGCTTTCATTTACACACTTGCTCAAAGTCTTGTTTAACACTTTGTTTCCCAAAACCCCTTTATATATAGAAAAAGCTGCTTGTCTTATAGACAAACAGCTTTTTAGTTTGTTTCATATATAATTTGACCTATTTTCGTCATATCGTATCCGCCAATCGCTTTTAATTCATTATGAAATCCTTCCGATTGCAGAATACCTTTCACGACTTCAATTAGCTCTTCATTTTCTTTATTCTTCAAAATCACTAAATCATACTGTTCCTTCATGATTGGAATAAAGTCTACGTTTACAATCCGTGAAAATTTTTCTGACCCTACTCCTACATCAGCTTTTCCATTCGCGACTTGCGTGGCAACACCAAGATGATTTGATTCTTCCCATTCATATCCACTAATATGCTCTTTATTTAATTTTTGAATGCGCAATTGTTCATCGACTAACACCCTAATGCCAGAACCTTTTTCTCGATTTACAAATCGTATAGATGATTGAGATAAATCAGCCCATGTTTTTATATTTTTGGGATTTCCCTTTTGTACATAAAACCCAACGTTCCTTGCTAATAAATTAATCATAATACATGGTTGTCCAACTAAAATACGTTTTACATAAGGAACATTATATGTACCCGTTTCACCATCAAACAAATGCAGGCTAACGATACTTCCTTCTCCCTGATACATTTTTATTAAACTCGTTAAACTACCTTGATATGCCCTTAATATATTTGAACTTGGCAGGCGATTTTCTATACGTTTTGCTAACATATCTAATGTTAGTTCTTGTCCGCTAATAATACATGTATCCAAGTCCCTACTATCTTTGCTCTTTACGGAAGTACCTTGTATTTTCCCTGTTTTCATTCGCTTTATATATTGTTCTAAATCCGTTACATCAATGCGCATCTGTCTACCGATTCTATAAGAAGGCAATTCTCCTTTTTTAATTAAATCGTATACAGTTAATTTTGATACTTTTAATCGCTTTGCTACTTCTTCCGTTGTGTAGGAATGATGATCCATAGACGATTCCTCACTTTCTTTCTTCATTGTAACAAAGAAAAGAATATTTCTCCTATATTTTAAAAACAACTAGTTCGTTCAAATTATATTCAATTATAACTAGTTATAATTAGTTATATTTAGTTATAATTAAATATGTCGAAACGAAAGGGGATTTTTTTATGAACAAATTCACATTACGATCTATTGGGGCACTTATACTTTCTTTCCTTCTTATATTTAGCGCTGCTTGTACAAGCGTGGAAAAGAAAGAAAAGTCAGCTGCTAAAGAGGGACAAACAATCGAACTGACTATATCAGCTGCTGCTAGCTTACAAGATGCATTAAAAGAAATTGAAAAACAATATAAAGAGAAAGAACCAACTATTCAACTTTCTTTTAACTTCGGTGCTTCTGGTGCACTTCAACAACAAATTGAACAAGGTGCACCTGCTGATTTATTCTTCTCTGCAGCAGAAGATAAATTCCAAACTCTTGTTAAAAAAGGATTCATCGATGAAAAAGAAGGGAAAAATCTTCTTGGAAATGAACTAGTTCTAGTTGTCCCAAAAGATAGTTCTCTTGCAAAATTCCAAGATTTAAAAGATGAAAAAATCAAGAAAATTGCACTTGGTACACCTGAATCCGTACCTGCGGGGAAATACGCAAAAGCTTCTCTCACACATGAAAACCTTTGGAATGACATTCAAAATAAAATCGTATTTACAAAAGATGTTCGCCAAGTGTTAACATATGTAGAAACAGGTAATGTCGATGCTGGTATTGTATACAAAACAGATGCTCTTATTTCAAACAAAGTAAAGATTGGTGAGACAGCAACAGCTACTTCTCATGAGCCAATTCACTATCCTTTAGGTGTTATAAAAGAATCTAAGCACAAGAAAGAGGCGACTTCATTTTATGAGTATTTGCAGTCAAAAGATGCACAATCTATCTTTAAGAAATATGGATTTACAGTCCTATCATAATTACCATGAACTTTGATGCTATTTTGTCACCAATCTTCCTATCTTTAAGAGTAGCTGCATGCGCCACCATTATCGTCACAATTTTAGGAACGATAATCGGACGAGCCCTAGCACGCTCCTCATGGAAATATAAAGTAATATTAGAAACTATTTTCTTATTACCAATGGTACTTCCGCCAACTGTAATCGGATTTTTTCTCATTATCATTTTTGGAAATAATAGTCCCATTGGAACGTGGGTAGAATCAATATTTCAGCAGTCTATTATGTTCACATCTACTGCTGCTATCATTGCTTCTACAGTTGTTGCATTTCCGCTTATGTACCAATCAGCCAAAACAGGTTTTTCTATCGCGAATGTACAAATTGAAGAAAGCGCTCGTGATCTTGGTGCAAGTGAATATCAAGTTTTTCTACACGTCACACTTCCGCTTGCATTTCCTGCATTACTAAGCGGAATGATTTTGAGCTTTGTTCGTGCACTAGGGGAATTTGGTGCTACACTCATGTTCGCTGGGAACATTCCCGGTAAAACACAGACAATCCCAACCGCAATTTATATGGCGATTGATGCAAGTAATATGCAGCTCGCTTGGACACTAGTAGTTATCACTATTAGTATGTCACTCCTATTTCTGCTATGTATTCAGCTTATTAATAAAAGAATTACTAACTCTTAAAGCAGCTTCTGTCGAAGCTGCTTCTTTATTTCTTAGGAAATAAAATATACCATCAGGAAATAACTGAATTTTACCTTTTATTGAAATATACATTTTATTTGAATTCACTTTCTAAAATAGGCAATTTCCTGTTATTATATGGAGGTGTTTCAAAAAATGAAGAAATGAAAACGCATTTATATCGTGAATTCTTCATCCTGTTTTAGCGATCGGTAATCTTCTACTCTATTAGTGGGGCATTACCGATCGTTAGAACGATATGTAATTATATTGGTATAGAAAACCGAAGGGAGTCTTGTAATGGACATTTTATTAGCGCTTCTTCCTGCAATTGCATGGGGAAACATCTTATTAGTAAGCGTAAAAATGGGCGGTGGTGCATATAGCCAAACGGTAGGTATGACAATCGGTGCTCTATTCTTCGCAACAATTATGTATGTATTTACTCAACCAGCTTTAACAATGACAGTCTTGATTGTTGGTTTTATTTCAGGTTTATTCTGGGCATTAGGACAAGTAAACCAATTAAAAACAGTTGAAAAACTAGGTGTTTCAACTACTGTAACGATTTCTACTGGTATGCAACTTGTTGCAACTTCTATCTTTGGGGTTATCGCTTTCCGTGAGTGGACTACTACAACAACGATTGTTCTGGGAACGATTGCAATCCTATTAATCGTAGTTGGTGTTGTATTCACATCACTAGATGACAAAGAAAATGCACAGCCACCAGGACAATTGAAAAAAGGACTTCTTACTTTAATTGTTTCTACTTTCGGCTACCTTGTATATGTAATTATTATTCGTTGGTATAATATCGATGGTTGGTCTGCTATTTTACCACAAGCAGTTGGTATGTTCGTTGGTGCGGTTGTACTGACATCTAAACATAAACCATTTAACAAATATGCAATTCGTAATGCTTTATCTGGTTTACTATGGGGAACAGGAAACTTATTCTTACTTCTTTCCTTACCACGTGTCGGAGTAGCAACAAGCTTCCCATTATCTCAAACTGGAATCGTTATCTCAACATTCGGTGCGATTGTATTCTTAGGTGAAAAGAAAACAAAACGTCAATTGATCTTTATTGCACTAGGTAGTGTTTTAATTATCGGTGGCGCTGTATTGCTTGGTATGACGAAAGCATAAGCTTATAATTTATCAATCCCTGAAGCATAAATGCTTCAGGGATTTTTGATTATAACTATTTTTCAAATATAATAATCTTCATAGTCCTTTTTATATAGCCTTCCTTCCCTCCAATTGTATTCTCTCCACTACAAGCCGTTTCTTTTTACAAAATTCTCTTAAAAATGGTATCGTTTTTTATAACATATTCTCATCAGAAAGGAATAAAGGATATGCCTAATAAACATCGAATTTTATTTATTGGTGCCGGTCGTATGGCAGAAGCTATATTTGCTGGACTACTTACAACAAGTAAAGAATACATCGAAAAAATTATTGTTTCCAATCGAAGTAACATAGAAAAACTAACGCAACTACAAACTCAATATGATTTATCGATTACAACGGATTGGAAGCAGCATATTAAATCTGTAGATACAATTGTTTTAGCAATGCCGCCTGTTGCACATGAACAGCTATTAGCGGATCTATCGCCTCTTCTAACTGATCAATTTGTCGTGACAGTTGCTGCCGGAATCGGACCATCTTATCTAGAAGAAAGACTTCCTCAAGGGACACCTGTTGCCTGGATTATGCCAAATACAGCTGCTGAAATTGGCAAGTCTATCTCTTTATACACGACGGGAAATTCCGTAGAGGAACGACATCATGAAACGTTACAACTTCTTTTAAGAGGTATTGGTACCTCGCAGTTTTGTACCGAAGAGGAAGTTCACCAACTTACCGCAGTTACTGGTAGTGCACCCGCTTTTCTCTATCACTTTGCTGAAGGTTTAATTGAAGCAACGAAAAGCTATGGAATTGATGAGGAAACAGCAAAACATCTTGTCATTCAAATGATCGCTGGCTCTGCCGCTATGCTCCAGCAAAACCAGGATCCAGCTATGTTACGTGAACAAGTAACAACACCAGGAGGTTCAACGGCTGAAGGTTTAAAAGTTCTATATGAAAATAATTTTTCAGAAGTCATTCAACAAGCAATTGAAGCGACCAATAAAAAAGCTAGGGGGAATTAATATGACTTTAACAAGTTTAAACGACTACACAACATTACATAACGGCGTAAAAATGCCTTGGTTCGGTTTAGGTGTTTTTAAAGTAGAAGACGGATCAGAAGTAATTGATTCTGTAAAAGCAGCTATTAAAAATGGATATCGTAGTATCGATACAGCTGCCATATATAAAAATGAAGACGGCGTTGGACAAGCAATCCACGAATCAGGTATTCCACGTGAAGAATTATTTATCACATCAAAAGTATGGAATAGTGATCAAGGTTACGAGTCAACATTACAAGCATTTGAAACTACATTAGAAAAATTAGGTCTAGAATATTTAGATTTATATTTAGTACATTGGCCTGTAAAAGGAAAATACACTGAATCATGGAAAGCTTTAGAGCAACTTTATAAAGATGGTCGTGTGCGCGCTATTGGCGTGAGTAATTTCCATATTCACCATTTGCAAGACGTATTTGAAATTGCTGAAATTAAGCCTATGGTTAACCAAGTGGAATACCATCCACGTTTAGCACAAGAAGAATTGCACACTTTCTGTAAAGAGCATGGTATTCAGCTTGAAGCTTGGTCACCATTAATGCAAGGACAACTACTAGATCACCCAACATTACAAGAAATTGCTACAAAATATAATAAATCGACTGCACAAGTGATTCTACGCTGGGATCTACAAAATGAAGTTGTAACGATTCCTAAATCAATTAAAGAACACCGCATCATTGAAAATGCGAACATCTTTGATTTTGAATTAAGCTCGGATGATATGAAAGCAATTCAAGCTTTAAATGAAAATCACCGTGTTGGTCCAGATCCGGATAACTTTAACTTCTAATAGGGAAACCACTGCCATATGCAGTGGTTTTTTTTATTTTTAATAAAACTGAAAATTTAAACTATATTCCATTTGATTGACACTTCATTATCTAAGGTGTAAGATTTTGAATTATCAAAGAAACACAAAAATTAATAAAATTTATTCGTTTACTCATTGTATCAAGAGAGGTGGAGGGACTGGCCCTTTGAAACCTCGGCAACAGGTTCATTTTGAATACTGTGCCACTTCCTGCAAGCTTTGTGCTTGAAAGATAGAATGAGGGACTTCGTTTATATACGGGTGCATAACTTGTACGTAAAAATCCCTCTTTCTCAATACGAAAAGAGGGATTTTTTGTTTTTCATTCCCTCATCATCATCCAATCTTATTAACTATTTAGGAGGAAAATCAAATGAAAAAGAAGTTTGTACCCGGTATTGCATCAGTTGTAGGAGTAAGTATTTTATTAACTGGTTGCGGCAGTTATAAAAACGAAGCAAGCGGAGCAAATGCAAAAGACGAGGAACCTAGTAAACAGGTTTTAAACTTATCTTCACCTACTGAAATACGAACAATGGATACAGCTCGTGCTACAGATACTGATTCTGGTCAAGTAATGAGAAACGTATTTGAAGGTTTGTATAATCTTGGTGAAGGTAACAAACCTGTCCCTGGCGTTGCAAAATCTCATGAAGTAAATGGCGATAAAACGAAATACACATTCCATTTACGAGATTCAAAATGGTCAAACGGCACTCCTGTTACAGCGAAAGATTTTGTCTTCGCTTGGCAAAGAGCTGTCGATCCAGCAACAGCCTCTGAATATGCATTTCTATTCTTTGATATTAAAAATGCAACAAAAATTAACAACAAAGAACTTCCAGCCGATCAACTTGGTGTAAAAGCAATTGATGACCATACGTTTGAGGTAGAATTAGAACGCCCTGTTCCGTACTTTATTAGCTTAACAGCGTTCCCAACATTTCTACCAATTAACGAGGAATTCTTTAAATCACAAGGTGATAAGTACGCTTTAGAAGATAACAAAATCTTGTACAACGGAGCTTTTACACTAAGCGATTGGAAGCATGAACAAAGCTTTAAATTTAAGAAAAACCCTACCTATTGGGATAAAGATAATGTCAAACTCGAAGAAATCAATTTCAACGTTGTGAAAGAGAAATCAACAGAAGTAAATTTATTCGAATCCAAACAATTAGACCGTATAAAACTAACATCTGATTTCGTTGATAAATATAAAAAGGATACTAACTTCAAAGAACGTCCGAATGTAGGGGTACAGTTTTTACGTATGAATCAACAAAACAAAGTACTTCAAAACGTTTCTGCACGACAAGCAATCGATCAAACAATTGATCGAAAATCCTTCGTAAATACGTTATTAAATGATGGCTCTACACCAACCTTTAGTCTCGTGCCGAAAAACTTTGCAAAAGGGCCTGATGGAAAAGACTTCCGTACTGCAAACGGCGATTTAACAAAAGTTGATACA
Organism: Bacillus cereus group sp. N8; assembly: GCF_016483685.1. Classification (NCBI taxonomy): domain Bacteria; kingdom Bacillati; phylum Bacillota; class Bacilli; order Caryophanales; family Bacillaceae; genus Bacillus; species Bacillus cereus group sp. N8. The sequence goes on from NZ_JAEHBK010000032.1 coordinate 36,747, forward strand.
ACATCTGCACAAGAATTATGGAAGAAAGCAAAAAAAGAACTTGGTTCTGAAAAGATAACATTAGAATTATTAACAAGTGATGGTGACCTTGAGAAGAAAACTGGTGAGTTCCTAAAAGGGCAACTAGAAAAGAATTTAGATGGCTTAACAGTAAATATAAAACCGCAACCACGTAAACAACAAGTTTCACTCTTATTAAAAGGTGACTACGAGATTGGAATTGACGGTTGGAGCCCTGACTTTGCTGATCCAATTACATTCCTTGAACTATTTACGACGAATAACCCTTACAACTTAGATCATTACTCTAATAAAGAATTTGATGACACAATTGAAAAAGTTAAAACTACCTTGGCTGGTGATGAAAAAGCTCGCTGGGAAGCGTTACTAGCATCAGAAAAAATCTTATTTAAGGACTCTGTTATCGCTCCTCTTTACCAAAAAGGAGAATCTTATTTAGAGCGTTCTTATGTAAAAGGAATTGTACAAGTAGACTTCGCAGGTCAATTAAACTTCAAATGGGCAAAAATTGAAAAATAAAATGCGACTTTAATCATCGTGTTTCCACCAACTCCCATTGTTTTTTTGGCAAAATATATTAAAAGTAGATTCCTTAATATGAGTGAATCTACTTTTTTAATATATTATTTCAAGAAATTAACACTCTATTTTTATTATTGACATATAGTTCTTTTCAGTGTTAATATTCTAAATAATCAAAGAGACGAAATATTTCACCATCAAAACATAATGTCTACTACGTTGAAACATATAACGATAGATTATAGTTCAGCATGTATATACATATAGAACACCTGATTACCTATAAACAAATATCTATAATAGGTTTTATCTCCTTCTATAGCTACTTCAAGACATGGACATTATGACGTTACGAACAACACATTTAGGGAGGAAAGAACAATGAAGAAAAAAGTTGTACCTGTTGTTGCATCTGTTTTAGGGGCAAGTCTACTACTAACTGCTTGTGGGGGAAATAAAGATAATGCAAGCGGAGCGAAAGCGAACGATAAAGCAAATGATAAACAGGCAATTAACTTATCATTCGCTTCAGAAATTCCAACAATGGATGTTGCAAAGGCAACGGATGGGGAATCCATGAACGTAATGCGAAATGTTTTTGAAGGCTTATATGCAATAGGAGAAGATAATAAACCGATTCCTGGTGTTGCTGAGTCGGTTGACGTTAGTCCCGATAAAACAAAATATACATTCCACCTGCGTGATTCAAAATGGTCAAATGGTACTCCTGTAACAGCAAAAGACTTTGTCTTTGCTTGGCAACGTGCCGTAAACCCTGATACAGCAGCTGAATATGCATTCTTATTCTTCGATATACAGAATGCAAAACAAATAAACCAAAAACAATTACCAGTTGATCAATTAGGCATCAAAGCTCTTGATGACAAAACTTTAGAAGTACAACTAGATCGCCCTGTTCCCTACTTCTTAAGCTTAACGACATTTTCAACATTCTTACCAATTAATGAAGACTATTTAAAATCTCAAGGTGACAAATACGGTTTAGAAACAAATCATTTAATTTACAATGGTGCTTTCACATTAGATAACTGGAAACACGAACAAAGCTTCCAATTGAAGAAGAACCCTAACTATTGGGATGCTAAAACTGTAAAATTAGAAGAAATCAACTTCAATGTCGTTAAAGATAAGTCTACAGAAGTTAACTTATATGATTCAGGACAAATTGACCGTGTTGCTTTAACTGCGGAGTTTGTTGATAAATATAAGGGCGATCCAAACTTCAAGGAACGCGCTGAAGTCGGCATTCAATTCTTACGACTAAATCAGAAAAATGCAGTATTAAAAAATCAACATGCACGCCTTGCTATTAACGGAGCAATGAATAAAAACATACTAAGATTAGTAGTGCAGGCCAAGGCATTGGTTCGCACTACTATTTTTTATATAGTAGAAGTGAAGAAA